>JBATIW010000177.1:0-6631 GCA_049668005.1 Maribacter sp. | reverse complement strand
AAATTATAATCGAATAATGATATGTAAAGTAACATTGGTTACAAATCTCAGAACTTTCAAAGTAAAAAAGACTGATAATTATCAGTCTTTCTATAAACAATGAATTTAAAATTAAGATCACTTGAATAG
The DNA here is from genome assembly GCA_049668005.1 of Maribacter sp. Lineage (GTDB taxonomy): Bacteria > Bacteroidota > Bacteroidia > Flavobacteriales > Flavobacteriaceae > Maribacter_A. Next base: position 6,502 of record JBATIW010000177.1, on the reverse strand, counting down.
CGCAAGGCTATCAATAATCAAACATCTATTAATTTAATTAGATTTCTATGAAGTTCTATTTTTCCGATATTCTCAAGTTTTTTGAGCAATCTTGAAACAACTACCCTGGAAGTGTGTAATTCATAAGCAATATGCTGATGGGTGGTCGTTATTGTACTATCATTGTTTACACGGGCTTTGTCCTTAATGTATTTAAGTAGTCGATCATCCATTTTTAAAAAGGCAATACTATCTACCGTTTCCAACATTTCATTCAACCTATTATGATAACTCTGTAACACAAAATTGCGCCAACTACTATATTTTGCTAACCATTCTTCCATTTTTTGGACTGGAACCATAATCAGTTTTGTATTGGTTTCCGCAATCGCCCTAATCTCGCTTTTGGTTTGCCCCATGCAACAGCTAAGTGTCATAGCACAAGTATCGCCATGCTCCAGAAAATATAATAGTAATTCATCGCCATCGCCATCTTCCCTTAGCACTTTAATAACACCGGATATCAGCAAAGGCATAGACTTTACATAATCGCCAATTTCCATAAGTTTATGACCTTCACGAATTTCCCGATACGTTCCTGTCTGGATAATTTCATTTATCAATTCCTCTTCAAAAAGATGTCCGTAATTTTCTTGTAGTTCTTTAATCATGATTATTTGGTAGCGCCTTATTATTTACTTGTTAATCTCAAAAATAGCGCCCAAAATTGAAATTAAAAATGTTTATTGTGATTACTTTTAAAATACATCTATTTTTAAGTTTAAATTAGTCTGATAAAGCTTTTTTAGGATTATAACCGAGATATAAGAATGATTGATTATCCTGCAATAAAAGTCACACCGCGTGAAGCCGAGAAATTGGCTATGGAACTTTTTAATATCAAAGGAAAAGCATCTGTATTGCCCGGGGAATTGGATTTTAACTTTAGGTTAAAAATTGAAAATGGTGAGGGATATATTCTAAAGGTTTCACGACCCAAAGAGAACGAGGCATATCTAGACTTTCAACAAAAACTACTTCAACATATTGAAGCCAAGCAAAACGGTATAATTGCACCCAAAGTTATCTTGGACGTTAATGGCAAAGGCATTGCTGAATATGTTGATGATTTAGGGAATTCGCGAAAAGTTCGATTACTCAGCTGGATTTCAGGAAGAATATGGAGCTCGGTCAACCCACAACTGGATAATTTACGAACTAGCTTAGGAGAACAATGTGGAAAATTAACCGCTTCTTTAGCGGGGTTTAAACACTCAATGGCTAATCGTGAATTTGAATGGGATATTGCCCAAGCACTATGGACCAAAAAGCACCTTGATTTATTTGATGGTGATGAGAAGGAAATCATCACATTTTTTCAGAAAAAGTTCGAAGAAGAAAATAAAGCCTATAGCAAGCTTAGGAAATCAGTAGTCCATAATGATGCCAATGATAACAATGTCATCGTTTCTGATGAATTGGTCAACCCCGTTGTCATAGCGGCCATTGATTATGGTGATGCAGTATATACCCAGATAATCAATGATCTAGCTATAGCCTGTGCCTATGCCATCATGCATCACAATGACCCTTTACAAGCAGCGTTGCCCATAATTAGTGGGTATCATGGCACCTTCCCACTATTGGAATTGGAATTGCAACATTTATATACCGCAATTGCCATGCGATTGATCATATCGGTTACAAAATCGGCTTTGAACAAAGTCAAGGAACCCGATAATGAATATTTGTTGATCAGTGATAAAGCCGCTTGGGAAGTCCTTAAAAAGTGGCGAGAAATAAGTCCTGATTTTGCTTGTTTTAGCTTTCGGGAAGCCTGTGGTTTTGATGCCCACCCCAATAATAGCAAATTTAAGGATTGGGCCTCAAAAAATAGTTTTATGCTACAAATGTTGTTCCCTACGATACCTTCAGATGGGGTATTTCCTTTGGATTTAAGTGTATCAAGCACATGGATTGGGCATCAAAACGATTTTAATGACCTTGATTTGTTTCAATTTAAAATCACTAAACTACAGAAAGAACATCCCACAAAATTAATAGCAGGTGGTTATCTGGAACCAAGGGCACTCTATACTTCATCTGCCTATGATAAAATTGGCAATAGCGGCAGGGAAAAGCGAACGATACATTTGGGTATTGATTATTGGTTACCTGCAGATACCCCTGTTCATGCACCATTCGACAGCGAAGTGATGATTTCGATCAATGATGCCGGAGATAAGGAGTATGGCGGTTTGGTCGTCTTAAAACACAATTTCAATGCTATTGAATTTTATACTTTATACGGGCATTTATCAGTTGCCAGTGCCACAAAACATACGATTGGCGATACATTAAAAGCTGGTGACCAAATTGGTAGATTGGGCAATTATCCGGAGAATGGCAATTGGGCCCCTCATCTGCACTTTCAGGTAATGCTTTCAATGATGGATTACAAAGTAGATTATCCCGGAGTGGCCTATTCCAAACAAATCAATGTTTGGGAAAGTATTTGTCCCGACCCCAATATACTATTCAAATCCAAGGAGCTTTATTCTAAAACTGATTTAACCAATGAAGAATTAATTGCCTATCGCAAAAAACACTTGGGCAAAAGTCTCAGCTTACAATATAAAGTACCCATAAAAATAGTTCGCGGCAATGGTCAGTATTTGCTCGATCAATTCGGCCGCAGTTATTTGGACACGGTCAACAATGTGGCCCATGTGGGTCATGAACATCCAAGGGTGGTAAAAGCTGGTCAATCACAAATGGCCCTGATCAATACAAACTCACGTTATTTACATGAGAACATAAATGCCTTGGCGCAAGAATTATTAGAAACGCTTCCTGATACATTGAGTGTACTGCATTTTGTTAATTCAGGAAGTGAAGCCAATGAATTGGCCATACGAATGGTGAAAGCTGTAACCGGCGAAAGGGATATTATTGCATCTGAGGTAGGCTATCATGGCAATACCAATATGTGCATAGCTATTAGCTCCTATAAATTCGATGGTAAAGGGGGAAAAGGTGCTCCAGAACACACGCATATTTTTCCTTTGCCTGATGCATTTAGAGGTATATTCAGAGGTAAGAATACTGGGCCACTATATGCCAAAGAAGTACAAAAACAAGTTGAGGAAATATATAAAAAAGGCCGTGGAGTTGGTGCTTTTATAATAGAACCAATTATTAGTTGCGGGGGTCAAATTGAACTTCCTGAAGGGTTCTTGGAACAGGCTTATCAGTATATTAGAAAAGTCGGTGGATTATGTATTTCTGACGAGGTGCAAGTAGGTTGTGGCAGAATGGGAAAAACCTTTTGGGGTTTTCAATTACACAATGTAGTTCCCGACATTATAACCATTGGAAAGCCTTTAGGCAACGGACATCCTTTGGCGGCTGTCGTCTGTACCCAAGAGATAGCCGAAAAGTTTGCCAATGGCATGGAGTATTTCAACACATTCGGCGGCAATCCCGTTTCATGCGCAATAGGTACAGCAGTTATTCGTGTCGTCAAGCAAGAAAAGCTTCAGGAAAATGCATCCAAGGTGGGTTTATTCTTAAAGTCCGAATTGAATAAACTTGCTATGGAATTTCCAATCCTTGGGGATATTCGCGGTCAAGGACTCTTTTTGGGTTTGGAATTGGTGGATAACGAACTGAATCCTCTTGGAGCACAAACAGATTATTTGGCTAATCGAATGAAGGATCATGGCATTTTAATGAGCACGGATGGTCCTGACCATAACGTCTTAAAAATAAAACCACCTTTAGTCTTTACCATAGAAAATGCCAAGGAACTGGTTTTTTACCTAAAGAAGATTCTTCATGAGGATTTCATGAAATTATAATAATACGCTTCGATATGAAAAAAATACTTTTTGTGCTAATAGGAGCGTTGGTCTTATCCAATTGTAAAGATAAGCCCTTACCCTCCGTTGCAAAACAAGAAAACCACTATAACCATCAAATATTCGAAGAGAACAAATTACCTCCAAGAGCCACTTATTTTGGTTTTGAATCCCCGAAAATCTTGAATAAAGAAGAATCGCAACGGTTTTTAAGTCTAAACGGGGAGTGGAAATTCCATTTTGTAAAAGACCCGATGAATCGACCAACAACTTTTCAAAATGTTCATTTTGATGCTTCTGATTGGGGAACTATCCAAGTTCCTGCCAATTGGGAAGTTGAAGGTTATGACTATCCCATTTACTTGGATGAACGATATCCTTTTGATACCGAATGGCCTAAAGCACCAAAAGATTATAATCCCGTTGGAACGTATCGTAGGGAAATAAAATTGAACAAAGAATTTCTTTCGGAAGATGTCATCATTCATTTTGCTGGCGCTAAGTCAGCCATGTATCTATATGTTAATGGAGCGTATGTGGGCTATTCACAGGGAAGCAAAACACCTGCAGAATTCAACATCACCGCGTACTTGAAAGAAGGTAAAAATGTTTTTACCATGCAAATGTTTCGATGGAGTGATGCTAGCTACCTAGAGAGTCAGGATATGCTGCGAATGAGTGGTATAGAACGTGATGTTTATCTCTACTCCCAACCTAAGGTTTTTATATCCGACCATCATGCCTACACTAATTTGGACGATTCCTATTCCAATGGGATATTCAGAGGAACCATATCTTTAAATAACACGACAAATGATGATGTATCCAGAATTGTTGCCTTAGAATTGTTGGATGGGAATAAATCCATCTTCGCCACTGAAAAAACCATTGAAATTCCAAAAGATTCAAAAATCGATGTGGTTTTTAATGATATCGTTGAAGAGATAAAGCAATGGTCAGCAGAACAACCGCGCTTATATACTTTGAAGATATCCCTGAAAGATGAAAATAGTCCAAAAAACAATCAATATCTAAACAGGAAAGTAGGATTCAAAAGGGTAGAAATAAAGAATAGTCAAGTACTCATAAATGGAAAAGCCATTTACATCAAAGGGGTAGACAGGCATGAAACTGACCCTCATAGCGGGCATGTAGTCTCCAAAGAATCAATGGAGAGGGATATAAAACTTATGAAGCAGAACAACATCAATGCGGTTCGAAGTTCGCACTACCCAAACGACCCTTATTGGTTAGAACTTTGCGATACCTACGGACTCTATGTTGTTGATGAGGCCAATATTGAGAGCCATCCACTGGCTATTGATGAAAAAACACAGATTGGTAATGAACTATCTTGGTACGAAGCCCATTTATCTCGTACACAACGCATGTTTTACCGCGATAGAAACCATGCCAGTATTTATTCTTGGTCGCTGGGGAATGAAGCTGGTGAAGGTGAAATTTTCAAAGCTACTTATCAATGGCTCAAGAAGGCTGATGATAATAGAATTGTTCAATATGAACCTGCAGGCAAGGAAAATTACACAGATTTATACTGCCCAATGTACCCAAAACCTGAATTCTTGATTGAACATGGTAAATCAGACTCGGACAAACCCTCAATAATGATCGAATATGCACATGCCATGGGTAATTCAGTGGGAAATCTTCAGGATTATTGGGACATCATTGAAAAATACCCCAACCTGCAAGGTGGTTTTATTTGGGATTGGGTAGACCAAAGTTTGGAATATAAAAATGAAGAAGGATTACCATATCTAGCTTACGGACAAGACTTTCACCCGGATTTGCCTACAGATGGTAATTTCCTCAATAACGGGTTGGTGGACCCATACCGAAATCCACATCCACATTTATCTGAAGTGAAAAAAGTTTATGAACCGGTACAGTTCAAATATGCCTTAAATGGTGTGATTGTGATTGAGAACAAAAACTTCTTCTCAGATCTATCTGACATGGAAATAAGCGTTAAAGTATTGAAGAATGGTAAAGAAATGGTACAGCAAACAAACCCTAATTTGAATGTAGAGCCCAGGCAATCCTTAATTGCAAATTTTGATAAAATTCCAACTGTTTATGAAGCCAGTAATGAATATATTCTTGAGGTAAGTTTAATTCAAAAGGAACCTACGGCCATGATTCCCAAGGGACATGAAGTAGCTTGGGATCAATTTATATTGAACAAGGATGTCCAAAAAATCAAAGAGCCAGTGCTGGCCGGTGAACCTTTGGAAATTAAATCGACGGCATCTGTAATTGAAGTATTGAACAATGATGTGAACCTAAAAATCAGTGCTGAGACAGGGGAAATTATATCATGGTCATATAAAGGCAAGCAGATCACAACTCAAGCCATTCGCCCTAATTTTTGGCGGCCACCTACCGATAATGATTTAGGCAATGGGATGGATAAATGGGCCAAGATATGGCAAGATGCTTCGTACAGCTACAAAGCTTCCCTGGTAAGTGAACCCATTAACCTTGGGGATAAGGTTTCGTATCAGGTTAGCTATGACCTGCCAGGTCATGAAGCTAAGGTATTGGTTTGGTATTCAATGCAAGCCAACGGGCAATTAGCTGTATCGTACGAATTTCTGCCTATGAAGGAAGATTTACCTAACATCCCTCGATTGGGCATGTAT
>JBATIW010000176.1:0-3768 GCA_049668005.1 Maribacter sp. | reverse complement strand
GGTATAAAGTATCTGTTTCAGATGCAGATGGTCGACCAATTGATGATGCAAATATTTTCGTTTCAGTTGATTATATGTCAGGAATGGACGAAGCGAATAAGTCCCAAGGGCATCAACAAGTATCTATAGCGGTAATGGGCAGGGCGTTGACACAAGCGATGGATTGTAAGGCCTGTCATAAAGAAGTGGGGGCTTCAATTGGTCCTGAGTATAAGGCCATTGCAGAAAAATATAAGGATAATCCTAAATCCATGGCGTACTTACAGAAAAAGATAGTGGAAGGTGGTACTGGTGTTTGGGGAGAAGTGATGATGCCCGCACACCCCAATGTGACATTAGATGAGACCCGGCAAATTACAACGTATATTCAATCACTGGTTAGCAATAGTGTTGAGCTTATATCTCTGCCTACATCAGGTAGCATATTAGCAGAACCTTCTGAAGGTGAAAATGTTATGGTCGTTACAGCGAGCTATACAGACACAGGTGAAGACAATGCGCCACCTTTAACAGGAGTAAGTTCAGTTGCCCTTCAAGGAAGTACAGTGCCATTTACGCCGACAACCAGGAACAAAGGATTTATGCCAGTTGCTTTTGGAGGTACAGATTTATTACTGGCACCAAAAGATGAAGGCTGGTTTGTACTTGAGAATATCGATTTAAAAGGGGTGAAAGCAGTTTATATTACAACGGGTTGGCAAGCACCACCAAAGGTAGGAATTCATTTTGAAATGCGTTTGAATACCCCTGATGGTAAACTAATTGGTTCAGGAAGTATGCCTACACCAGTAGCGGGACAACCCGGTGGTATGATTGTTATTGCCATTAAAGAACCATTGGATGTAAAGGCGAACGAACTTTATTTTGTGCATAAGCCCAAGGAAGGCGAAGATAGGGGAGATGCTCCAGTAGCAGTGGTGAATGTGCGTTTTGATGGAGATTAATTAAGTTTTTCAATATGAAAGAGGGAGAGTACCATTGTACTGTCCCTTTTCTTTATTTCTAGTTACTTTCAAATGTATTGCCCATTTCATCCATTGGTAAAAAAGGATTATAAGCGATTTCCCAGAGGTTATCGTCGGGATCCGCGATGTAACCACTATATCCACCCCAAGAAACTTCTTCCGGTTGCTTTACGATCCTTACCCCTTTTCTTTTAAGATCTTCAAAAAGCGTATCAACTTCTTCCTTACTTCTGGTATTATATGCAAGTGTGAAACCCTTGAATCCACTTCCAGTATGACTTACTTTGGCATCTTCAGCCAGTTTTACACGAGGATAGAGGGATAGCAAAATTCCGTTTAATTGAAAAAACGAAATACTTTCATTGCTTGCGGCCATAAGTTTCCATCCAAATTGTTCACGATAGAATTTCGTGGATACCTCTAAATTATTGACACCAAGTCCTATTATAGTTGCCCGCTGTTCCATTTGATTTTCAGTTTTAGTATTCAGGAATTATAGTTTTCAAGATACGCTTTCAATTGTTTACCAATGAAATAGTTCCAACCATGAACAGCACTTTCTCTTTTAAATTCTGGGATTTCATCTGGGAAATCAACTATGACCTCAGTACTTAATCGTAAGCGGGTGAAACCTGCCTTTTCATTGAGCTCAAATTTCACGAATGAATCACCGGGATACTCCGTATAGTGCCATCTATAGGTTATTTTATGTAATGGAACCACTTCGGTTATTTCCCAAAGATGCGTAAAGGTGCGTTCTCCTGATTGTACAGCAAAACTCGTTTTGAATCCAATTTTTGGTTCAAATTCTTCGATATTGTCGAAGAACCATTCCCGCATCCGTTTCAGTTCGGTAATTGCTGACCAAACTTCTTCTGTGCTATTTTCAAATGACTGTTCAACTACTATGGGTTCGTCAGATACTTTCATTCTGATTGCTATTTAATTGGCGGGTAAACCATGCTTAAATGGAATAGAAAAGAACGCTAATTTTTTTATTTTGAAGACCATAGCCTATTGCGATTTAATTGTTATCAGGCTTACTTTTCCCACAACCATGCCATCGCATCTTTTTCATTTGAGAACATTTTTGCATGCCAACCTAGATTTTGGGTTGCAAGTATATAAAAATCAGCTTTCCATTTTGCATCTTTATCCTTTGGTTCTAAAATAGCGATACGGGTACTGGGGTCCATTCCCCATTTTTCATACAATTTACTTGGCAGTTCAAATAATTCGGTTTTTTCTGCATTCAATTTAAGTTTCCGGGCATCGACATAAAATCTGGTTATACCTTTTTCCTTTGATAAAAGAATATTCTTATGGCTGGAAATAATAATATCCTTTGCACTATTCAATCCCTTATAGGTCAGTTCCATTCTCTGGAGACCAGCATTAAATTCCACTTTCCAATTCATTGTTAAATGTTATTTGATAAATAGCAATAAACCTTGGGGATGGTTAGTTTAGCAATGAACAAGAAGTCTCTGCTGCGATGCATTTTTTATTTAAAAATATAATTTTTTGATGAAATAAAGCCAGTAAAAGCAAATACATACGGAAAAATATTTTTTTTGTACAATATATCACATTGCGGTTCCTCACGGTTAAATTATTTTTCGTAATTACGCTCTATGATAAGTAAGATAAGAAAACTTGAGGCAGTTTCCCGAAAATTGGAGCCTCTGACAAAAGATAGATTGCATTGGAATACGGCCGTCCAAAATTATGCGGATAACTTTTTGGATGATTTCAATCAACACACTACCTATGTAGTTTCCGAAAGTATGGGAAAGGAAATCTATGAATACCCTATAGAAGAAAAAGGTAAACCCATTGAGGATGTTTTGCAAATACTCAAAGAGAATGTAGATACCCCAAATTTAAACCCAGCTTCGGGAGGTCATTTTGGCTATATTCCCGGCGGTGGTGTTTTTACCACGGCCCTAGGGGATTATTTGGCCGCTGTGACCAATAGGTATGCAGGAATATTTTTTGCCTGTCCTGGTGGTGTTCGTATGGAAAATATGCTATTACGCTGGATGTGCAACATGGTAGGGTATCCAAGTTCAGCCCTTGGTAACTTGACTTCAGGAGGGTCTATCGCCAATCTTTCGGCAATAACCACTGCGAGGGATGCCAAGGGAATAAAAGCAAGGGATATTGATAAATGCGTTATTTATATGACACGCCAATTGCACCATTGCGTTCAAAAATCGCTCCGAATTGCTGGCATGCGGGAGTGCATCATTCGATATATTCCCATGGATGAACATTTTAAAATGAAACCCAAGGATTTAAGCAAGCAGATACAAAAGGACAAGGCCAACGGCCTTTTGCCCTTTATGGTTTTCGGTTCTGCCGGAACTACTGATACAGGGGCCATTGATCCCTTAGAGGCGATTGGACTCATCGCCAAGGAAAATGACCTTTGGTTTCATGTTGATGCAGCCTATGGCGGATTCTTTATGCTATCCGAAAGCCTAAAGCCAGCTTTTAAGGGTGTGGAATTGTCAGACTCAATTGCGATAGATCCCCATAAAGGACTTTTTCTTTCTTATGGAATAGGTGCACTATTAATAAAGGATGTCGAGGCTTTATATCAATCCCAACACTATACAGCTAATTATATGCAAGATGCCTTCACCTTGGAAGAAGACCCATCACCTGCTGACCTTTCGCCAGAATTGACGAAGCATTTCAGGGGTCTTCGCATGTGGATTTCATTGCAATTATTAGGTGTGGCGCCTTTTAGGGCAGCATTAGAGGAGAAGATATTATTATGCCAATATTTCTATAGGGA
>JBATIW010000175.1:0-6875 GCA_049668005.1 Maribacter sp. | reverse complement strand
GATTGGTACACGCATCAAAATTATTGACAGAACAAACTATGAGTATAACCGGGGTATGTTTTGAATGTGGATTCAACAACTTTTCCCATTTTAACAAGTCATTCAAAGCTTTTACAGGTCAAAATCCTTCAGAATACAGAAAGCAATCAAAAACCATACTCTTATAATGGTTCTGGATAAAAAGCATCTTGATCTACCTGAGAGCGATATTGCCTATTATCCAGAATTTTTAACTTCTGAAGTTGCGACTCAGTATTTTAAGATATTTAAGGAGACCATTCCATGGCAACAAGATGACATCAAGGTATTTGGTAAAGTGTATTCCCAGCCTAGATTGACGGCCTTATATGGCAATGGTGCAAAATCATATTCATATTCCAACATTATTATGCAACCCCGACCATTCACAACGGAATTGTTGGAAATAAAGCAGAAAATTGAAGCAATTGACGGTGTTAGGTTCAATGCTTGCCTCTTGAACCGCTATAGAAATGGTAAAGACAGTAATGGTTGGCATGCTGACGATGAAAAAGAGTTGGGACAAAATCCCATTATAGCGTCTATAAGTCTTGGTCAAGAACGCCCATTTCATTTGAGATATAAAAGAAATACGAAGATCAAGCACAAAATTATATTGGGCCACGGTAGCTTATTGTTAATGAAAGGAAGTACACAACATCATTGGCAACATCAGATTCCCAAAACAACAAAACCAATTGCAGAGCGAATTAATTTGACTCTCAGGTTGTTATAATAAAAAAAATCGGCTCAAAACCGATTTTTTTTATACCCTTGTACCAAGTTAAGCACTGCCTTTAGCGATTGGGATGCTGCACTAATGTCCTCATGCATAACTTCTATACTATAACTTCAGATCTTATGCCAAGGTATTGTTTTTCGATAATATTCCCATTTAAAGGTTAAAATGACAAAAACGCCACCTTGTAAAGGCCATTATTCGTTTAAATCCTGGTTTACACAATTACTTAAAAAGCGCGTTAAGCACCTTAGCCAAACGCAATCCGCCCTTTTGAAGCTGGTTTTCCACGGTGCCCCACCACGTATAACTATAGTTATAGGCCAACTTTTCACCTACCTCGACTGAAGTATATAGTTTATTGGGTACTTCTTGTGATTCCTCGACCCAATCAAGTACAGTACCCGTTTGAATGGCCCTTTTTTCTTTTTTATCAAGCTCCGGAAGCGAATTTGCCAATTCGGTATAACTCAAGCCATAATCATTGATCATATTGGAATCCCAAACCCTATGTAAATTACTTCCATTGCCGAACCATTGCACTTGTATATCATTACCTCCTTTATCTTCAACTCTACCTACATGCATGGGTTGGTGTAAATCGCCAATTAAATGCACCAACATCTTTAGATAAAAAACCCGGTCTTCCTTGGTGTTTTTATCGTTTTTCACCATTGATATACATTTCTGGATACCAACCACCAAATCTCCATACTTACTAGCTTCATCAACGGAATAATCCTTATCTGGGGCGATATTCACATAATGCCATGCACTGAACTCCCGAAAGCGCCTATCGGCCTTTATCTCATCGGCAAAATTTGAGATCGATGCAATTTGCTGACCATCCAGTAGTTTATCAATGGCACGCCTCGTCCTGCCCGTTAGTTCTTCCTGCGCAATTTGCCCAATTGCCCTATGCCCTGTTTTAGACCAAAAAATGGAATTACCGAAAGAAAATTGAACTGAAAAAAGGATTAGGAATACTATTTTTTTCATTTTCTGCTATTTATATCAAAAATAATCAAATGCTATTTAAAGCCTTGTTAAGTTTTAGGTCATTTTAAAATTTAAGTTTGATATTGCGATAAATTTTTCGATTTGAATATAAAATTACCAAAAGCCCGTTTGCCAAGATTCGCAGTCATCTTGTGCTTGGTGGTAATCGCTTTGATGACCATTTTTGTATTCAGCGTGCGATTTGGGATTTGGGGCAAAATTCCGGGAAAAAAAGAATTGTCCAATTTTCAGTACCAAAGAGCGTCTGAGGTATATACTTCAGACAGTGTATTGATCGGTAAATATTATCTGTTTGATCGCCAACCTATAACCTACGAAGAATTTCCAAAACACCTTTTAAACGCTTTGGTGGCGATAGAAGATCAGCGTTATTACAAACATTCCGGAATTGATTATCCCAGTCTTTTCCGAGTGGCCCTAAAGACCATTTTGATGCAGGATCAATCTTCAGGTGGGGGAAGCACCTTAACGCAGCAACTGGCCAAAAACCTCTATCCAAGAAAAAATCGAAAGAAAGCGAACATGGCCATTAATAAGGTCAAGGAAATGATTATCGCAAAGCGATTGGAGGATATCTTCACCAAAGAAGAAATACTTGCCCATTATTTGAATACGGTATCTTTTGGTGGTAATACTTTCGGTATTGAAAGTGCATCCTTGAAGTTCTTCAATAAAAAAGCAAAATTGCTTTCGATAGAAGAGGCAGCCGTTCTGGTCGGCATGCTAAAGGCCACTTACGGATACAATCCAAAGGTATTTCCCAAGAAAAGTTTAAATCGCCGCAATCTGGTGTTACAGTCCATGTACAAAAATGAATCTCTTAGGGCTGAAGAAAAAGATAGTTTAATAGCAATTCCTTTACGGCTGAATTATAAGGAATTTGATCATACCGCTGGAATAGCGCCCTATTTCCGCGAAGAGGTTCGTAAAAAATTAGTTAAATGGAGTAGGTCTCAAAAAGAAGAGGGCAATGATTATAATATCTATACCTCTGGGTTAAAAATCTATACCACTTTAAGCCATAGGATGCAAGTAATGGCAGAAGATGCCATGAAAATACACATGAAGTCACTTCAAAAAAGTTTTGAAAAAAGTTATGGTACGGGGGCACCATGGAAAGTCAACAAAAGTATTATTGAAAAAGCAGTACGTAGTGCACCTCATTATAAAAAATTGATTAAAAATGGATTGAATCATAAAGAGGCCTGGGATTCCTTGAACATTAAACGCAAGATGGAATTATCTGATTGGAACGGAAATAAAAAAATGGAGGCTAGCCCCATAGACAGCGTAAAACACTATTTAAAATTCTTGAATACCGGTTCCTTATCCATAGACCCAAAAACCGGTGCTGTGCTCACTTGGATCGGGGGAATCGACTATAAAATCTTTAAATATGACCATGTCAGCCAAAGCAAGAGGCAAGTAGGCTCTACTTTCAAGCCCATCGTTTATACCGCGGCTCTGGAAGCCGGAATTTCACCATGTTCCTATTTTTCAGCGCAAGAGGTGGAATATGAAAATTTGAAAGGATGGTCACCGGGCAATTCTGGTGATAAGGATGAAAAATTTCTTAATTATTCCATGGAGATGGCATTGAGCAATTCGGTCAACACGGTTGCGGTCAAGGTCCTTGAAAAAACCGGAATCGATAATGTATTGGTACAAGCTAAAAATATGGGCATTTTTTCAGAATTACCAGAACAACCCTCTTTAGCCTTGGGTACGGGAGCAATATATGTAAACGAACTGGCAGGAGCATATGCCGGATATGTAAACGGAGGGAAAGCAGTACAACCCTATTTGATTAAAACAATTACAAATCAAAAAGATTCGGTTTTGGCAGTTTTTCAGCCAAAAAGAGTCCAAATAGCCGCTTTTTCGAAAGAAACAGGCGAAATTATGCTCGAAATGATGAAATCTACCATTAACCAAGGTACCGCCTCTCGCATACGTTCTACCTACAAATTGAAAAACGATATTGCTGGTAAAACAGGTACAACGCAGAACAACAAAGATGCATGGTTCGTGGCTTTAACTCCAAAATTGGTTCACGTTACTTGGGTAGGCCTTGACCATCACGAAATAGGATTTAGAAGTACAAGCCTAGGGCAAGGAGCCAATGCGGCACTGCCACTTTTTGCCCTTTTTATGCAAAAAATGAACAGGGACACATCTTTAAACCATATTACCAAGGCACATTTTCCTAAACCAGAGACCTCAGTTTTAAGGCGGTTGGACTGCGAACCGATAAAGCGCGATGGATTCTTCAAGCGTCTATTTAAAAATCCGAATAAAAAGAGAACCAAAAGGTTTAGGACACGCAAGTGAATTAAGTAAAAAATTCGATAAAGTTTTTGATTTATTAATTTATTATCATATCTTTATGATATCATTTTAATATCATTAAAAACAAAAATCATGACGCAAGAAAAGAATGCCACATCAATGAACGGATATGTAATGCTAATATTCTTTTTGATTTTATTCTTCGGGGGATTGGTATTTCTTATTCGAATCCCAAACTTTTTGGCGGTTTTAACCGTTATTATCGCCGTACTGATGATTCCAGGTTTTGTTTTGGTAAATCCTAATAGCTCAAGGGTCTTACTTTTATTCGGTAAGTATGTTGGAACCATTAAAAAAAATGGGCTTTTCTGGGTTAATCCTCTTTACTCAAAAAAGAGAATTTCATTGCGGGCAAGTAATTTTGATAGTGAACGTCTTAAAGTAAATGATAAACTGGGCAACCCGGTCATGATAAGCACTATTTTAGTCTGGCGAGTAACCGATACCTATAAGGCTGCCTTTGATGTTGATGACTATAAGAATTTTGTTCGAGTACAGACCGATGCCGCTGTGCGCAAATTGGCCAGCATGTATCCCTATGATAATTTCGCAGACGATGGTACCGTTGAGGATATTACCTTACGCTCAAGTGTGAATGAGGTTAGCGAAGCATTGGAGAAAGAGGTTCAAGAACGATTGTCGATGGCTGGGATCGAGGTTTTAGAGGCACGGATTGGATATTTAGCGTACGCCCAAGAAATTGCGAACGCAATGCTTAAACGACAACAAGCTACCGCAATAGTTGCCGCGAGACATAAAATAGTAGAGGGTGCTGTGAGCATGGTTGAAATGGCATTGGCAGAATTAGGAAAGAAAGGTTTGGTTGATTTGGATGAAGAACGAAAAGCGGCCATGGTAAGCAACTTAATGGTTGTATTATGTTCAGATAAAGATGCCTCCCCTATAGTCAATGCCGGAACATTAAATCATTGAAAATGAGGGTTTTCAATGAGACACAACGCTTTAATCAATGGTGGCTACAACTAATGCTAATAGCACTTGTGCTCTTTTTAGGGTATTCTATTTATCAATGGTTTTTCACAAATGAGGCCGTAGGTAATGTAAGTTCAACAGATTCCTTTGGTCAGCTCATCGTAATTGTATCGATTTTGCCTATTCTAATATTATTTTATTTTTTAAAATTGCGGACAGAAATAGATGAGAGCGGAATCCATTATCAATTTTTACCTTTCCATTTTTCCGTTAAAAATATACCTTGGACAGCTATTCAAAACTGTTATATTAGAACCTACAACCCTATTATGGAATATGGCGGTTGGGGATATCGATCTTCCTTAGGAAAAGGTAGCGCTTATAATGTCAAGGGGAATAAAGGCATACAAATTGAGCTTAAATCAGGTAAAAAAATATTATTTGGTACGCAAAAAGAGGATGAAGCCAAACAAATTATCCAGCGGTATTTTAAATCAGGATTATGAGCCAAAAGAAAGCATTTGCATTACGTATGAACGAAGAAATGCTGAAAGCCATTGAAAAATGGGCCTCCGACGAATTTCGAAGCACTAATGGGCAAATAGAATGGATGCTTATGAAAAGTTTAAAAGAGGCTAAACGGGAACCAAAAAGGAAGACTGGTGAAGTTTAAATATTTAGGATTTATTTAACGCTTTAATCCCTTATTTTTGACGGTAGATAATTCAATCAATAATGACGAGATTCCTGTGTGCCCTCGCACTCATATTTTCAACCTTATTTTCTTACGCACAAGAACAAAATAAAAGCTTTACGGTAAAATATTTATCAAATGACGCGGATATTATCCCTGATGGTATTTTAGAGGAAGCCATTTGGGATAGCGCGGAAAGTGCCCATGACTTTTGGGAATACTTTCCATCTGATTCCATACAGGCTGTGAAACAATCCGACATAAAAATGTTGGTTGATGATAAAAATCTTTACATCGGCATCACGGTGTACACTGCAGGTAGAAATTATGCCGTTGAATCTCTGAAACGGGATTTCAGGGCTGGGAACAGCGATAATATTACCCTCCTTTTTGACACCTTTAATGATGGCAACAATGCCTTTCTTTTCGGGATAAATCCATACGGAGTGAGACGTGAGGGTCTGGTATCCGGAGGCGGGTTGGACCTTCGTGGTTTCACAATTTCCTGGGATGTAAAATGGAAAGGGGACGCCAAGATCTATGATGATTACTACACAGCGGAGATGGTTATCCCGCTCACATCCTTTAAGTTTCGGGAAGGAGAAACCCAGTGGAGATTAAATAGTTACCGGTTTGACACCCAGTCTAACGAGACCAGTACTTGGGTTAAGATCCCTCAGAATCAGAATATTTACGGTCTTACCTTTATGGGGGATATGATTTTTGAGAAACCGCTGGGTAAATCGCGGACACCCTTGGCCGTGATTCCATATATCAACTATCTCACGAGCCAGGATTTTGAGAACGAATCTTCTATCAACGACTTTAAGTTTGGAGGGGATGCTAAGGTATCCATCGGTAATAGTATGAATCTGGATATCACCATAAATCCGGATTTTTCTCAGGTAGAGGTGGATGACCAGGTAACCAACCTAACGCGTTTTGAAATTGGGCTGCCCGAAAAACGGCAGTTTTTTATTGATAATAGTGACCTTTTTTCCAGCTTCGGAGATGCAAGGGATAGCAATCCGTTTTTCTCACGGCGTATTGGAATTGCAGAAGATATTGATGGAAATACCATCGAAAATCCCATTATAGGAGGAGTAAGGCTCAGTGGGAAAG
>JBATIW010000174.1:0-3483 GCA_049668005.1 Maribacter sp. | reverse complement strand
GGATAAATACCAAGAAGGAAACGGTGGCTATTTTGGGTCCGTAATTGGTCGCTATGGCAATAGGATTTCCAGAGGTAAATTTGAGATTGATGGAGTCTCCTACGAATTGGCACAGAATAATAATGGCAATCATTTGCATGGAGGCATTAAAGGCTTTGGATCCGTAGTTTGGGATGTTGACTCTGTCTCTCAAAACCATATTGGTTTTAAAAGGACCTCACCCGATATGGAAGAAGGATATCCCGGTAATTTGGCTGTGAGCGTTTCGTATACCCTTACCGATGAAAATGAATTGAGGATTGAATATTTCGCGCATACTGATAAAAAAACACATATTAATCTTACCCATCATTCCTTTTTTAATTTAAAGGGGGAAGGAAATGGCACGATCAATGATCATATATTACAAATAAATGCTTCCAGTATCACAGCTGTCAACGCTGGTTTGATTCCAACAGGAGCGTTTATGTCGGTAACCGATACTCCTTTTGACTTTAACACCCCAAAAACCATTCAATCAGGTTTGGATGGCCAACACGAACAGCTAACATTGGGTAACGGTTTTGATCATAATTTTATACTGAACCAAAACATTAAAAATAAAGAAGGCCTATATGTTGCTGCAAAGGTAAAAGAACCAAAAAGTGGAAGGGTCATGGAAGTATTTACCAACGAACCAGGAATCCAGTTTTATGGCGGTAATTTTTTGGATGGTGAAATCATGGGCAAGAATAGCGGAAATTATAAATTTAGAGGGGCGTTTTGTTTGGAAACCCAACATTTTCCAGATTCACCAAATCAAAAGAACTTTCCATCGACCTTATTGAAACCAGGACAGGAATACAGATCTATTTGCGTTTATAAATTCTCCGTCGAATAATTCCTAACACAAACCATTATTCCTCGTACAAGCCATTGGCTATGGCAGGAATTTTAAAATTTTCCAATTCAGGGGAAGTTCTTTCCTGCGTAAAAATTTCCGCTGCTTTTACCAAAATTTCCGGATGCTCGTTTGCAACGTTGGTAGTTTCCGTTGGATCATCCTTTAAATTGTATAATTCAAGGGTTGCTTCCTTTTTGTCATCTTTCAGATTTTGTCGCACTACCTTCCAATCGCCCATTCTAATGGCCACCTGACCTCCGTAGCTCGGGAATTCCCAATATAGGAATTCATGTTCTTGCTGGTTTTCAGCTGCACGTAATGTTGGCATAATACTTACTCCATCCGATCCTTCCGGCAAATCATAACCAGCTACATCTGAGAACGTTGCTAACATATCATAATGTGCTGATACATGATCGCTCTTACTACCTGGTTTAATTTTGCTTGGCCACGATGCAATCATTGGCACCCTGATACCTCCTTCATATAAATACCCCTTACCACGACCATATTCCCCTTCAAAAGGTTTTGCACTTTCAAAAAATACAGGGTCCGCCCCGCCTGCATAAGATGGACCGTTGTCTGAAGTGAAAATAATCAGGGTATTATCATAAATACCCTCATCTTTTAATTGTTGTATCAGTTTACCAATATTCTCATCTAAATAAGAAACCATCGCGGCATAGGCCGCTCTCGGATTTTGATGCGGGAAATAGCCCATTTCTCCCAAATAGGGGTCTTCTGGGCCAAACTTTTCTTTATAATATTCTAGCCATTTATTATCTGCTTGTAAGGCCACATGCGGAATAGGTGTAGCCCAATACAGAAAAAAAGGTTTTTCCTTGTGATTATTCACAAAGTTGGTCAGCTCTCTGAACATTAAATCCGGGGAATATTGATTCAAAGTAAAAGGGGCATAATTTTTTGGGTCTTTGGGGTCGGCGCCTTTATGAAGTTTCGTATTTGGTGCTACGGTATCATTCGCCAAATGAACCCTATTTCTGTTTTTGTATAGGAATAATGGGTAATATGTATGAGCCTGTCTTTGACAATTGTAACCATAAAAAAAGTCGAAACCCATTTCATTGGGAATGGATTGTGTATGTGGTGCCCCAAGGCCCCATTTACCAATTATTCCTGTGGTATAGCCCACATCCTGCATTCTTTTTGCCATTGTGACCGTGTTAGCCGGCATAGGTCCCTGACCTTCTAAGGTTGAATCCTTGGCCATGGCACGATAATCCCAGACGTCCCCTCTTTCTTTCCACTCAGAATTACTACGAATGTACGCATGACCCGCATGTTTCCCGGTCATTAACATGTATCTCGCAGGAGCACAAACAGGAGCACTGGAATAATGTTGTGTAAACAACATCCCGTTATTGGCCAAGGCATCAATGTTGGGTGTTTCTATCTTTTCTTGACCATAAGCCCCAACTTCTGCATACCCCAGATCATCGGCTAAAATGTAAATAATGTTTGGCTTTTGTACTTGTTCTGTATGTTTTCCCTTTTGGGTTTTGCCATTACATGATAAAACTAGTGCCCCTACTAGAAGTAGGGACACTGACTGTTTTAATACATTCATAAATTCAATTAATGGAAGAATCACATTACAATAGATTTTCCTGGGGTTGGTATCTTGTACCAACCATCAGCATTTGGTTGTACAGGTGCTGGAGAATCCCAAGTCAATCCGTCTGGAACCAGTTTCAATTCAGATTTCATGGCTTCTTCCCATGTAATTACTTGTCCAGAATATGTCGCCATTCTACCAATGATCGCACTCATGGTGCTTGTTGCACCATATTCACCATCACTAATAACCCCGCCACTTCTGATGGAAGCGAATAACTTATCATGTTCAACTTGGTAAGGATTTGGATCATCTTTACCTCTGTGGTCAAATAATGAATTACCAGTCCAATCTTTCATCTCAACTTTATCACCTGCGGTGGAAACCGTTCCTTTGGTTCCTTGGAAAAACTCTGAAACCTTACGCATGGTATCGGGTTGATGCCTACATTGGCTAGCTATTACCGCACCGCTAGGATAGGTATACTCTACAAAGTGATGGTCAAATATCTCACCATGATCTTTACCGGTTCTCACTTGTCTGCCTCCCATTCCTTGTGCGGAAATAGGGGTTTCTCCAATAAACCAGTTGGCAACATCTATGTTGTGAATGTGTTGCTCAAGAATATGATCACCACATAACCAATTGAAGTAATACCAATTGCGCATTTGATATTCCAACTCAGATTGTCCTGGTTGTCTTTCACGAACCCAAACACCAGCACTGTTCCAATATACTTGACCAGAAACTATCTTACCGATTTTATCCTGCTTCAATTGATCTAAAGCTGCTAAATAGCTTGATTGGTAATGCCTTTGTAGACCAACGACCACATTCAATTTGTTTTCCTTCGCTTTTTTGGCAGCCGCTAATACCTTACGTACACCAGGTACATCCGTGGCAACCGGTTTTTCCATAAAAACATGCTTCCCGTTATTGATGGCATATTCAAAATGTTCAGGTCTAAAACCAGGAGGAGTTGCCAATATAACGACATCGGCCAAATCTATTGCCTTTTTGGCAC
>JBATIW010000173.1:0-2257 GCA_049668005.1 Maribacter sp. | reverse complement strand
CGTAAAAACGTGGAGGATATTCTATATCAAGGTGCTTTTAATCTTACGGTATTGAGAGCTGGCATTATTGTGGGATCAGGCAGTTCCTCTTTTGAGATTATCAGGGATATTTGCGAAAAACTTCCGTTTATGATTACGCCTAAATGGGTTTTGACCAAAACCCAACCTATTGCCATTAGGGATGTTGTACGTTTTTTAACAGGGGTTATCGGGAATGAAAAGACCTATAATGATTCTTTCGACATCGGTGGCCCTGATGTGTTGACCTATAAACAAATGTTGCAACAATATGCAAAGGCACGTGGCTTTAAAAACTGGATCATCACCGTGCCCATCATGACCCCGAAGTTATCGTCTTATTGGTTGTATTTTGTCACCTCTACCTCATATAAATTGGCGATAAACCTTGTAGACAGTATGAAAATGGAAGTAGTGGCCAAAGATCGAAGGCTACAGGATATTCTAGGAATCGAAACCCACAGCTATAAAGAAGCCATAGCTATGGCCTTTAATAAAATTGAGCAAAATCTGGTCATCAGTAGTTGGAAAGATAGCATGATTAGTGGACGCTTTCAAAAAAACCTTGAAAAATACATACAGGTTCCCAAATATGGTGTGTTGAAAGATAAACAAAAAAGGAAGGTCAAGGATGCGGAGGCCGTTTTGGAAAACATATGGAGAATAGGGGGTGAAAATGGATGGTACTACGGGAATTGGCTCTGGAAAATCAGAGGTTTTTTGGATAAATTGACCGGTGGAGTAGGATTGCGAAGAGGGCGAACGCACCCAGACAAGATTTTTCCCGGTGATGCCCTGGATTTTTGGAGAGTGCTTTTGGCCGACAAAGAGGCCAAGCGGTTACTGCTTTTTGCTGAGATGAAATTGCCTGGGGAGGCTTGGCTCGAATTCAAGATCGATGAAAACAATGTCCTACATCAGACTGCTACCTTTAGGCCCCGAGGCTTAAAAGGTAGGTTGTACTGGTACAGTATTGTCCCTTTTCATTATTTTATATTTGGAGGTATGATTCGAAATATTGCCAAAAGTTAATACACTCATATTGTATTGCCCCAAGCCAAAAGAATAGGGATGAATTAAGAAATAAATAAGACTTGCAAAACGAACAGCTTAAGCCCTTGGTAAAAAAACCTCCGCCATCATACAGCGGGCACTGCCTCCCCCACAAGTTTCAATAGTATCCAAAGAACTATGCACAATTTCACAATGCTTTTCAATGTTCTTTATTTGCAAGGGACTGAGACTGTGATAAGCTTGGGAACTCATTACCATTAATCTTTGGTCATTTGCACCTATAACCTGTAACATGTTTCCTGCAAAATGGTGCATCTGTTCCTCTGTAATTTCAATAATTTCCTTACCATCCTTTTTCAGATGCCCAACTATATTTTTACGTTCTTTTTTGTCATCAATGGAATCTAGGCAAATAACTACGAAATTTTCTGCCATTGCCATCATTACATTGGTATGGTAAATGGGCAAACGCTTACCATTCACTGTTTGATTGGCAGTGAAAATGACAGGGAAACAATCAAAATCCTCACAAAATTCAATAAACAAATCCTCATCTGCCCTTTCTGACAGGGCACAATACGCTTTTTGGTTAACCCTATCCTTTAAGATACTTCCCGTGCCTTCCAAAAAAAATCCTTCTTCTTCCGCCGAAGTATAATCAATGATTTCGTTGATCTTAAACCCATGCTGTTCCAAAATATCAAAAATATCATCACGCCTTTCCTTACGTCTATTCTCGGCAAACATGGGAAACACTGCCACTTTTCCGCTGGCATGGAATGACACCCAATTGTTTGGAAAAATGGAATCTGGTGTGTCGGGCTCTTTAGTGTCTTCCACAACAATCACATGTACCCCCTTACTTCTCAAAACCGTAATAAATGCATCAAACTCTTCCTGTGCCTTTTCATTGATGGACTTAGCTTTTAAATCCATTTCCTCCATAAAATAATTGTTCACTGCGGTCTGTTCGTTCATACGAAAGTTCACAGGTCGAATCATTAAAATTGTATTGGTAATCTGCATTATCTAAAATTGGATATTTAGAGCAAAATTAATTTTTTGCCTCAAGTATGCACTATTTATAAGTTTAAAAACGTATTTGGATGTACCAAATCATACTTATTCACGAATCAAGGGCAATGTACTGCATCGGAGTAATCCCCCTTGTTTTGAGACTTCAGCATACGGTATTTCCTCAACGGTGAAACCTTGTTCCCTAAGC
>JBATIW010000172.1:0-3173 GCA_049668005.1 Maribacter sp. | reverse complement strand
GCATGGATTGGGTCAAATCCCAGGAAACTTGTTGGAAGCCTTTTTTTAAAGGTCCATTGATTCTAGCCACTATCTTATTGTCAGCATTCTTGACCACCAAAACCGCTATGGGTTTTGTTTGGTTTTTTTCATTTTCAAGAGCGTCCCACCCTGGGAACGGAATATCCTTTTTGGCTTTTTTCAGTTTCTTTTCATTCTCTTTTCGACTATCGGCCATGCTCTTGTCGGGATCGGATAAATAATAGTTGAAAACAGCCCCATATGGCGGATTATCGGCCGCGTAAAAATCCCCTCCTTGACTACTACTCCCACCTCTTATTTGGGTATACTGAAGTGCTTTTCTAGGCTTGAACATAACCCCCTCTTTGCGTAGCATTTCCTCAGAAACTTCCCTTAATGGGCTATAATCATCAAAAACATAAAAACTTCTTCCGAAAGAAGCGCCTATCAAATCATTTTCCCGTTTTTGAATGGCCAAATCCCTAAAGGAAATAGTTGGTAATCCGTTAGAAAACTTGATCCATTTAGCACCTTGGTTAAAGGAGACATATATCCCATATTCCGTAGCTAAAAACAATAGGCTCTTATTAACATGATCCTGTACCAAACGCCAAGTTAAAGTACCTTTTGGCAAACCATTATTTATGGCGCTCCATGTTTTTCCCCCATTGATTGTCTTATATAAATACGGATTATAATCCCCGAATTTATGGTTATCCAAAGCCACATAAGCGATATTGGTATCATGTAAATCGGCCTTAATATCATTCACAAAAGCAGTACTTGGCACTCCTGGAAGTGAATTTACGTTCACATTTGTCCAATTTTCCCCACCTGTAGTTGTATACTGAATATGCCCATCGTCTGTACCTGCGAAAATGATATTCTCATCCAAAGGTGATTCTGAAAGAGACGTAATCGTGTTGTACGTAGACATAGCGTACACATCCCAAACAGCATCCCAACTTTGTCTTTTTCCCATAATTGGGAGTGTTAAACGCTCCTGGTTTTTGGTCAAATCCTTTGAAATAGGTGTCCAACTATCACCCCGATCATTAGATTGCCAAACTCTTTGTGAAGCAAAATAAAGACGTTTTGGATCGTGGTTACTCACCAGAATGGGCGAATCCCAATTGTTTCGTTCGTATTCCTCACCCGGTTTGGAATAGGGTTTAATAAATACGGCTTCACCAGTGGTGCGATCTACACGGTGTAGATTTCCTTGCTGGGATTGGGCATAAACGATATCAGGGTTGCCCGGAGTGGTGGCGGGTTGATGCCCATCACCGCCTAAAAGTACGTACCAATCTTGATTGGCAATTCCCCTTGTATTAAAGGTACGTGAAGGTCCTCCTTCTGAATTATTATCCTGCGTGCCTCCATAAATATTGTAGAAAGGTACGGCATCATCAACCGCTAATTTATAAAACTGGGTAATCGGTAGATTACTTACATATTTCCAGGTCTCGGAATGATCAAAGCTCTCATAAATGCCCCCGTCAGAGCCCATTAATAAATAATTAGGGTCATTCGCCTTAAATGCCAGGGAGTGGTTATCGCCATGCTTTTCATCCTCTTTCATGCCCACAAAAGACTTTCCGCCATCCTCGGAAATCAAGGCATTATTGTTCATCAAATAAAGTCGGTCAAAAACGTGGGGTGAGGCAATCAATTCCTGATAGTAATGAGGCCCTGTTCCTCCAGAAACAGTATCTGACATCTTTGTCCAGCTGCCGCCCTGATCTGTTGAACGATAAACAGCTCCTTTTCTTCGTTCCAACTCAATGGCAGCATACAGTACATCAGGTTGCATGGGCGAAATGGCCAATCCTATTTTTCCCATATCCCCTTTGGGCAGTCCCGTTTCCAATTTATTCCAGGTTTCACCCCCATCAGTACTTTTATAAAGTGCAGTACCAGGCCCACCACCCATGTATGCCGCTACATTTCTATGGCGTTGCCATGATGCTGCATAAAGAATGTTAGGGTCGCGTGGGTCAATGACCAAATCGGTTACCCCTGTCCATTCATCGATTTTTAGGGTCTGGTTCCAAGTATTACCCCCGTCGGTGGATTTATATAGGCCCCTGTCGCCGCCGGAACTCCACAAAGGTCCTTGTGAAGCAAGCCAAACTACATCTGAATTGTCTGGATGGACAATAATCTTGGAAATATGTTCCGACCTTTTAAGTCCCATATTTTTCCAAGTTTCCCCACCATCAGTACTCTTAAAAACGCCATGACCAACACCAATATGTCGTCCGCCATTATTCTCTCCGGTTCCTAACCAGACTACACCACTGTTTAGTGGGTCAATAGTAACACAGCCTGTGGCATAGAACGATTCTTTATCTGTCATGGGTTTCCAAGTTGTCCCTGCATTAATGGTTTTCCACAGTCCGCCAGAAGAAACAGCAGCGTACCAAACATTTTCATTAGCAGGATCAATGGCGATATCAGAAAGTCGGCCAGACATAAAAGCCGGCCCAATACTTCTGAATTTTAATCCTTCAAACGTTTTTTCATCCCAAATAGATTCGGTCTTTTCCTGTGAAAAGGCCAAAAAGCTTCCAAAAAATAGAATGAACGTGATAGCAAGTTGTGTGATTTTTTTCATTTTTTAGGTGTAATTAGTTATTTGCATTAATAATTAAATCAACTAAGGAATGCTTCTGTATGGAAGCAAAAATCGCATGAAATTTCAAGTGGGATTCCCAAAATCGAATTAGCTAACAATATACTGAAAACTAAAATATTTTCTTGTCTGTATGGACATAAATTAAATGCTAATCCACTATCCACATAATATATGACAAGCCAGTATTGAAATTTCTTATTTTGAAAATCACTTACAATTATTGAGCATTAACTAAAACACTACAAATGAAAAGTTAGTAACAGAATTTTTAGGTACGCTCTTGCCGGAAAAAGAATAAATCATAAATGGGGCTACAGGTAGCTGCGTTTTTTATTCAAAATGGTATATTTAAAGCCTACTTAATTATATTAATACCATTATATGCCATTACTAATTGTAATTTTTGGGATTATTCTACTCTTTTTGCTGATTGCAAAATTCAAACTCAATGCCTTTATTTCATTTATTATAGTATCTCTAGTCGTAGGGGTTGCTGAAGGCATGGAATTCCTAAAAGTCTTGGCTTCCATTGAAG
>JBATIW010000171.1:0-10626 GCA_049668005.1 Maribacter sp. | reverse complement strand
GTTGTGATCAGTATTGAGCCGGTACCGGATAATAGCCCGGCACCCTTCTTACTAAAACCTCTGGTAGCGGTATCAGGAAACGACACTGCCCCAATATCGTACAACCTTAATTTGAGTTTAGCCTCTTTTCCAACAGGTACTGTATCTAGAATAGATAAATAGATGATATTCTATTTAGTAAGGGTCCAATTCGATCAGAAGAAGGGGTTGCAGCTTATAATGACCCAAGAGGCGGTAATAATCTTCTGAAGGTAAGCATAGCGCCCAATTAAGATCATTTTATGGTTAGTTTGGTTTGGGAAAAGGCCTTGTATTTGAGCAAAGGTCTTTTCTCATTTATGGTAACCTTTCATTTCAATCGATATGGTCATTGATATCATCAAATCTGTAAGGGCCCACTAAGTCTATTCTGTGTTTGAAAGTTACCAAAGTGAGTACTAATAATAGTATATATAACAAGACGACCAGGATACCTATGGGAAGAAATGTTTTAGGGATTACATTGCTTTCAAAATCGTTGTATGTTAGTAAGATCGATATCGCATCAAAAAGCCTAAAGATGTATATGAAAAAAATGATATACAATGCAAATTCCAAATTTCGCATTTGAGGGTCTGCTACCTCATTTTCCCTTATTTTGAATCTCATGGCGTATAAGAAGGTGAAATGAATAATGGTAAGAAAAGGAAAAATGTAATTATCGTATTTAAACAGATAGAATTTATTGGTATAAAGGCCATAAAAACTGAATACAATCAATAGCAGTAAAACTATTATTGAAAGCAAAAGGCTTCTCTTCCATGTAAACATGCGCAAAATCATCTTCATATTAAGTGGTTACTGGGATTTGGGGAACCCTCGTTTCAGAAGTAAAAACGAAGTTGAAAATTGTTTATTTAAAATAATCGATGAACAACATTTTATGTTGGGAACATCAATAAAAGTGTGGTCAAAGCCTTAAGAAGCCTTGCCACACTTTTTCATTAAACTCAATCTTTTAAGAAATCCAACCTTTGTTTTGTGATGATTTGGCAAATAATACAAGGCCAATACCAATTCCGATTAACAATAAAGGCATAACGACGCCTTGGACGGCGCCATAGACTTCAGCTGCATTGGTCATAAAGAAAGCGTATGCCATTTGCACTAGAATTCCAAGTAAGGAAAGTATTAAAACCGACTTGGCCCATTTTTTACGTAAAAGTAGGCCAATACATCCTAAAACACCTGCCCAGACAGCAATTGCAAATGCTGCTGTAGCCCATGCCGGAGTATTTTCCATTAATTCCAATTGATCTGAAGGTAACATGGCCTTACCTTCATCGGTTATAAATGCCTGTGCTAAATAAGCCATCGCACCCATGAGATTCCATAGGAGTGCTACCACACTCACGATCCAAAACCACGTAGGTGGTTTGGTTGTTACGTTTGTTGTCATAATTCGAAGTTTAGTTGATTATTCCTTTCAAAATACAAAATTTATGGGAAATCGTTTTAAACTGTATTTTTAGATCAAATTTGCATTTATGAATAAACAGCGGTTTTATTATATCATCAACCTTCAGTATTTGGGGTTTAGGTTCAGTGGCTGGCAAAAACAACCACATCAAAAAACCATTGAAGGCATGCTTTCCAAGACACTGAAGTTCATTCTACCGGGATCGAATTTTAAAATTTTGGGGGCAGGTCGCACCGATTCCAAGGTATCGGCGCTTGATGCCGCTTTTGAATTATTCTTGGATGATTCACCTTTATTGGATCTTACCGCTTTTCTTGAGCTTTTCAATAGGAATTTACCTTCAGACATAAGGGCAATGGGTATTAGACCAGTAAATGAATCATACAATATCATAAAGGATCCTAAATCCAAGGAGTATGTATACCTCTTTTCTTTTGGAGAAAAGAACCATCCCTTTTGTGCTCCTTTCATCGCCAATATTTTGGAAGATCTGGATTTGGATGCGATGAAGAATGCAGCTGACCTATTTGTTGGCAGTCATAATTTCGTCTCATATACTGTTAAAGGGCAAAAGAACGCAAACAAGGTCAGGGCTATTGATGTCTGTGAAATTCATGATAATGAGCTGCTTAGCGCCAATTTTTTTCCTGAAAAGTCCTATGCGCTGCATGTAAAAGGTAAGGGATTTATGAGGTACCAAATTAGAATGATAATGGGAGCCCTAATACAATTGGGGAAAGGGGAGTTGACGATGAATGAAATACAGACTTCCCTAACCGGGGAAAGCATACTTCAATTAACCTATGTTGCACCTGGTTCAGGCTTGTTATTGAACAAGTTGGAGTTTAGCTAATTCAGCTTCACAAATATTTTTTTGTACATTGTTGCTAAACAATAGCATATGCAATATTGGATTTTTATTACATTGATTGTTCTTGGTATTTATTTAGGAATAAGCCTGCTATTGTACTTTCTCCAGGATTACTTGATGTTCAAGCCAGAAAAGCTTCCGAAGGATTTTGAATTTTATTATGAAAACCAGGAGATTGAGGAGTATAACGCAGAGACCAGGGATGGTGCAATAATAAATGGACTACGGTTTAAGGCCAAGAATCCAAAAGGAGTAGTGTTTTACTTAAAAGGAAATTCACAAAGCATAAAAGGTTGGGGCAAATTTGCAGTTGATTTCACCCGTCATGGTTATGATGTGTTGATGGTGGATTATCGTGGTTTCGGCAAAAGCACAGGTCGACGAACCCAAAAAGCCATAAAGCGCGATCTGCAAATGATATATAATAAAGTCAAGGAATTTACCCCTGAAAAATATATTATCCTTTACGGCCGTTCATTAGGCTCTGGTTTCGCTGCAAAGTTAGCTTCAATGAATGATCCACGTATGTTGATTTTGGACGCACCCTATTATAGCCTTAGTAAGGTTGCTAAGAAATACATTCCTTTCATGCCTTTATCTTTACTCTTGAAATTTCCAATGCCCACTTATAAATGGTTGAAATATGTAAATTGTCCTATTCATATTGTCCATGGTACTGACGATAAATTGATTCCCTATAAGACCAGCGTTAAACTGTCCAAGATTAAACCAGAGTCTACTCGATTGTATACGATTATTGGTGGTGGACACAAAAATTTAAACACTTTTACCGAGTATCATAAAATGCTAACTGAAATTATTACTACAAAACCTAAAGAAGTTAACCTAGAGGGTTCAAGTATCAATGTACGGCACTCTTCAAAGCGAACCAATGCAAAGGTTTAGAAGAATAGCTAAGGTTTTACTC
This sequence comes from Maribacter sp., assembly GCA_049668005.1. GTDB lineage: Bacteria > Bacteroidota > Bacteroidia > Flavobacteriales > Flavobacteriaceae > Maribacter_A. The sequence continues at coordinate 7,368 of JBATIW010000171.1, read as the reverse complement.
TTTATTTATGCCCTAACTACGATTATGCTCTATCTGCTACAAGAAAAACTGATTTTTCTTCCTTCAAAATTGCCAGATGATTTTGAATATTCATTTTCCCATAATTTTGAGGAAATCAATTTAAGAACAGAAGATGAAGTCGTATTGAATGCCATTCATTTTAAGCGGGTTAAGCCTAAAGGATTAATCCTTTACTTTCATGGTAATGCAGGTGATTTATCGCGTTGGGGAGACATTACCTCTTTTTTTGTGGATAAGGACTATGATGTTCTTGTGATGGATTATCGTACCTATGGTAAAAGTACCGGCAAACTTAGTGAGGAAGCCTTGCACAACGATGCGCAGTTGTTTTACGATTATGCATTGAAGCAGTATGATGAATCAAAAATAATTCTATATGGCAGATCCCTCGGAACGGGAATTGCTGCAAATCTGGCATCAAAAAATAAGCCGAATAAGTTGATTTTGGAAACACCTTATTACAGTTTGTTGGATGTAGCGAAAGAACGTTTTCCTTTCTTGCCAATTAATTGGCTGATGAAATACAAATTGCTATCCCATGTATTTTTACAGACCGTTACATGTCCTATAACCATTTTTCATGGAACAGATGATACCATAGTACCCTATAATTCAGGAAAACGGCTTTTTGATGCCATCCCCCATAAGGCAACAAAATTTTTTACAATAGATCGCGGGGGACACAATAACCTTATTGAATTTGAAGCATATTTGGAAGGTATAGACGAAGTTTTAAAATAGGCTAGTCAAATAGATCTGAGGAAAGGTACCTATCCCCGCGATCACAAACTATTGCGACTATGGTTCCGCTTTTTAGGGTATCTGCCAATCTTAAAGCAACTACAGCTGCTCCGCCACTACTCATCCCAGAGAAAATGCCTTCTTCCTTAGCAAGTCTTTTTGCCATCGCAGCGGCCTCAGCCGTACTCACCTCAAAAATTTGATCCACTTTTTTAGCATCGAATATTTTGGGTAGATATTCTTTAGGCCATTTGCGAATTCCCGGTATACTTGACCCATCGGTGGGTTGTACGCCTACTATTTGGATAGCCTTGTTTTGTTCCTTTAAAAAAGTTGAAGTACCCATAATAGTACCTGTAGTACCCATAGCAGAAACAAAATGGGTTATTTCTTCTTTGGTATCCTTCCAAATTTCTGGGCCTGTTGTTTGGTAATGTGCTTTCCAATTATCTTCATTTGCAAACTGATTCAACATTACAAAGCCTTCATCCTTGACTTTGGCTTCTGCATAATCACGGGCTCCTTCTATACCAGTATCTGAGGGTGTAAGCGTCACATTAGCACCATAGGCCCGCATGGTTTGAACACGTTCCTTGGTAGAATTTTCAGGCATTACAAGCTCAATATCCAATCCGTAAATACCAGCGATCATAGCTAAAGCAATTCCTGTGTTACCACTTGTTGCCTCTATAAGTTTATCACTCTTTTTGATGGTTCCTTTTTTTAATCCATTTTTTATCATGTACAGGGCAGCACGGTCTTTTACGCTACCTCCAGGATTATGGCCTTCCAACTTAAACAGCAGTTTTACATTGGATTTTTTATTGAGCACCTTGGATTCGATCAACGGAGTGTTTCCTATTAAATCTAGGATGGAATTAGGCATTGGTTGTAGTTTTTATCTTAATTTCCGGGGTATGGAAAACAGTGGAATTAGGTGGAACAGAAGCTGTTATCCATGCATTACCGCCTATAATACTATTGGTTCCAATTACGGTTTCGCCTCCTAGAATGGTAGCATTGGCATAAATGGTCACATTGTCTTCAATTGTAGGGTGCCGTTTGGTTTGCTGTAATTCTTTGGCGACATAAAGCGCACCTAATGTAACCCCTTGATATAATTTCACATTGTTTTTAATGATTGCTGATTCACCAATAACTACACCTGTGGCATGGTCAATAAAGAACGATTTTCCAATATGGGCTCCTGGATTAATGTCTACCCCGGTTCTACCATGGGCATATTCAGTCATAAGCCTTGGAATTAATGGAAGACCCTCTTTGTATAGTTCATGGGCAAGTCTATAAATAGCTATGGCATAGAATCCTGGATAAGCCATGTACACTTCCTCTATCGACATTGAGGCTGGGTCACAATCCAATATGGCCTCAGCGTCAAGATTAAGACTTTCAAGCACCTTTGGTAGGGTAGATAAATAGCGTTGCCAGACTTTATTGCAGGGTTTATCGGTTTCCCAACATGCCAAATTCGTTAACTCCTCAAAATCATTTTCCAATTTCCTAAGATTTTCATCCACAGGAGTGTCAATATCAAAAAGCGTATAAAAGAGTCGGTTCGTAAATAGTTCAACTTTCTCTTTCAAAGCATACCTAAGGTTAGGTTGCTTCTTATGTTGCTGAATTTTTTTTATTATTGATTGTAGGTCCATTTGCTTCTAATTACAAAATCAAAATTAACTATATTTTTAAAAGGAGTTTACTCCATTTGGTTAACTTTAGCTTAAAATAACCCTAGTTAGGTCGTATGCAAAACTCAATAATTACCAAAGAAGTGTTTCATTTTTTGAAGGATTTGGAAAAAAACAATACCCGGGAATGGTTTGCTGAGAACAAATCCCGGTTCAAAAAACTAGAGTCGGATGTAAAGGCCTTCTTTGCTACGGTAATGGAAAACTTGATACAGCATGATGAAATAGAAAAGATGAAAATGTTCCGTATTTATAGGGATGTTCGTTTCTCTAAAGATAAAAGCCCATATAAAGCACACCTTGCTGGTTCATTTGCCAGGGCTGGATCACGGCTTAGGGGCGGGTATTACTTGCACTTAAAACCTGGGGGTAGTTTTGTTGCAACGGGTTTTTGGGAACCTAATAAAGAGGATTTATTACGGATTCGCAAGGAGTTGGAATTGGATGCTGAAGAATTCGAAAAAGTCATTAATGACAAAAAATTTAAAAATATCTGGGGCGATTTGGTAGGTGATGAAGTCAAAACCGCACCCAAAGGATTTAGTAAGGAACATCCCAATATTGACCTGATAAGAAAGAAACAATACATTTTTGTTCGCAATTTCTCCGATAAGGAAGTGCTTTCAAAAGATTTCGCAAGCCTGGTCGATGAATCTTTTAAGGCAATAAGACCTTATTTTGATTTGATGAGCACTATTCTCTCAACGAATTTAAACGGGGAATCATTACTGGACTAAAGCGTGGAGCTCGAAAATTTGGATTTGGTTTTTAATTCTTTCGATAACCATATTCATCATTCGTTTGTTCAAGGCTGAAGAATTCTTTATATAGATCTCGTATTCCTCGACTGTAAACATACCAATGATCATTCCTTTTAAGGAGTTCCTGAATTTAATATCCTTTTGAAGTGCATTTTCAATGTAACCCAACTGATTTTCAATGCTTAATTCGTAGTATTTGTTCTTGTGTTTGGTAATATAATTTTGAAATGCTGCGATCAATAACTGGTTTTGCAACTTAATGATGGGCCTCAGCGTCCTGTTCTGAAATTGCTCATCAAAACTCATTGATGGGTTGACTTTGGCAGATAAAATTTGTGGACGTATTTGTAGTAGACTCTGGGATCTATCACTCATGACAGGAAGTTTTATTAAAGGTACTTGTTTAAGTATTCCTTTAAAACGGCTTTGATTTATAGTTTTTAACGAGGTTATGAACATAGACTTGTTCGGAAGTGCTATTCAATGAATAACCCAATAACTATATGCATAAGTCTATTATCTAAACTTAAAACACAATAAAAAAGGCCTTGAACAACTAAGTTTAAAGCCATTTGAACATTTAGCAAGCTATTAATCAGCTTTTAGCAATCTTAGCAGCAACGGCCTGTACTTCATCAAGAACTCTTAAAAGGTTGCCTCCCCATAATTTTTCAATTTCAGATTCAGAATACCCTCTATGGATCAATTCAGCGGTAACATTCATCGTCTCTGATGCATCTGACCAACCCTCAATACCACCACCGCCATCAAAATCAGAGCTAATACCAACATGGTCAATGCCTATTAATTTTACCATGTAGTCAATGTGATCTACAAAATCGGCAACGTTTACACTTTCAGGAACATCTTTTTTAGTCTTAACCAAATCCTTCGCAATTTTCATAACCTTAGGGTAATTTTCCATGAAGGCATCTTTTTGGGCATCGCTTAAACTAGAAAATTGAGATCTCTCATACCAATCAATGCCAAGGGAATCGGCAACTTTAGAATAAATACTTTTCATATAGGCGGATAACCTATCACTCTTTTCTGAATTCAGATAAGAGGAAAAAGCAACTGTCTGGACGACTCCACCATTTTCCTTCAACATTTTTAGTTGGTCATCATCCAAATTTCTGCTATGGTTACATAGTGCCCTTGCGGAAGAGTGCGAAGCTATAATCGGTGCTTTGGTTAGTTTTATCATTTGAAGCATAGATTCCTTTGAAGGGTGCGAAACATCAATCATTATTCCTAGTCTATTCATTTCACTTACAGCATCTTTACCCAATTTACTTAAACCATTATATAACCATTCATTCTCAGCTTCACCGGTGTTGGAATCGCAGAATTGGCTATGCCCATTATGGGATAAGGAGATATATCTAGCACCTAATTTATGATACTTTTCAAAATTTGATAAGTCTTCACCAATCGGGTACGCGTTTTCAACACCAATCATTGCAACTTTTTTACCTGATTTGTTAATTCTTCTAACGTCGTCTGACGTAAGTGCAAGTTCAATTTTGTCTGGTGCAATTTCTTCACAAAGCCTGTGAATTGCATCAAATTTGGCCATCGCATTTGCTTTAGCTTTCGCATAACCAGCCATATTCAATGAATCTTGGCCTGTATAGACAATTAGCCAGGCAACATCCAATCCACCTTCTACCATCTTGGGAATATTGACTTGTGTCGATAGCCTTTGGGTATAGTTGATCGAGTCTGTAAAATTTTTCACATTTATGTCATCATGAGTATCAATAGTGATGATTTTTTCATGTATTTCCTTGACCTTCCCATCAGCGCTTAGCTCTGTTTTTTTCTGGGTTTCAGAGCAGGAAAGTAGTGCAATAATGCAGCATAGGTAAACAATATATTTCATGTAGTTCAAATTTTAGACCTACAAATAAAGCAATTTGACAACAAAAAAGACCGATCCGATAACAAATTATTGCACAGACACCTATAAATCATCAGTTTTAGGCTATTAATGAAAGGCTGCACTTTTCTGTTAATTGTTAAAATTACCGAATTATGCAAAACTGCCATTAAAAAACCCCTAATCAACCTGCTACTTGAAAGCTAAAAAATTACTTTTTCACTTATCTCAGATGGAAACCATCCTAACCGAATATTCCTTTGAAGAGTTAACTTCAGAAGAGGGCTTCCATTTGAAGAATTCATTGGAGACATTTAAGAAATGCTTGGATAGTTTGCTTTTTAAACCAGCTACAAGTACTTCTCACGAAAATTATGCATCGAATGGCAATCAAGCAGTCCTTTCCAAAGGGCCAATGAAAAACCAAACAAGCACAAATTCCACAATGCTAATTGCGAAAGTAAGTCACGAAATTAGAACACCTCTTAACGGAATCATAGGGTTCACAGACCTTCTGAGAGAAGATGGGTTGTCAAAAAAGCAGTTATCCAAAATAAATGCCATTCAATCAGCTTCTAATTCATTAATGGAAATCATTAATGAATTATTGGATTATTCCAAGCTTTCATCCGGACTTGAAAATTTTGAAACCAACAACTTCCAATTTCAGAATGTAGTAAATGATGTTGTGTATTTATGCAATACATTGATTACTAGAAAAGAGGTGAAACTAATAACAGAAATTGATTCAAATATTCCAAAGGTATTGCAAGGGGATCCCTCTAAACTTTCCCAGGTATTAATCAATCTTTTGGGAAATTCCATAAAGTTTGTTGAAAAGGGGGAGATTTCATTGAATATTAACATCAAAAAAAGGGATCGGAATAGCATTCATCTTGAATTCCTGATCAAGGATACGGGAATAGGTATATCGGAGAATAATTTAAAACACATTTTTGACCCTTTTAAACAAGCAGATCAAAGTACCTATACCCAATATGGTGGTTCAGGCCTTGGTTTGAGTATTGTAAAACAGATAATTGAAAAAAGTAAAGGGGAAATCACAGTCAACAGCGAGCTCGGAGTAGGAACAACATTCAAGTTTTTTCTCCCTTATGAAATAGGTAAAGACAAGGATATGGTCAAAAAAGAAGAAAGTACTTTTAGCTTGGATGATGGGATAGAACAAGTCAAAAACATGAACATTTTAGTGTTTGAAGACAATACCCTCAATCAAAAACTCATCGACACAAGATTAAAAAGTTGGGGGTGTGCAACTTTTATCACTGACAATCCAAATACTGGTATGGACATTTTAAAAAACCATGCAATTGATATTGTTCTAATGGATTTAAGAATGCCTAGAATGAGTGGTTTTGAAGTTACCGATTTGATAAGACAAAACGACAACCAAAAGATCAAACAGGTACCTGTGATTGCACTGACAGCGGATTTTACGGCACAAAACAAGGAACAATGCGAGGTTCATGGAATAAATGATTTTATTTTAAAACCATATTCCCCGGAAGAGCTGCTCTCAAAATTGATAAGTAATAGCATTGGTAAATCAAGTTCATTAATTGGATCAGCATCAAGCAAGGTCAACGGGAATACCCCAAAGATCAATCTAACAAGTCTACTTGACGATTGTATGGGAGAGTATGAAATATTGGAAAACCTAATTTCATTATTCAAACAAAATGCGCTTGAGTTTATCGGTGCGTGCAGCATTCATCTAAAAAACAGCGACTTTGAAGGTTTAGCTTTTGCTTCACACAAGATCAAATCAGGCTTGGCAATGCTGAAGACAAATTCCTTGTTGTCAATTGTGGGGAAAATGCAGGAATATGCTAAAAAAGGTATAGGATTGAATGAATTGGAAAAGGGCTATTCCGAGTTCATAATGGAGTATGCAATAGTGGAAAAAGCTATAGATGATGAGATGGAAAAACTTGGAAACATAAAATAAGACTAAATGGATAAGAAAAGGCTTTTGCTTGCAGAAGATGATGAATTGCTGGCATCCCTACTTAATTACCGACTTGAAAAAAGCGGTTATCAAGTGAGTTTGAGCAATAATGGAAAAGAGGTAAAAGATCAATTAGGAAAAGAAATGCCCGATTTGATTATAAGTGATATTATGATGCCTTATTTCTCGGGACTTGAACTCATTGATTATGTACGAAATGAGTTAAAGTCCAATACCCCAATTATTATTATTTCATCTGCTGGCAATGAAGAAAATGTATTAAAC
>JBATIW010000170.1:0-7856 GCA_049668005.1 Maribacter sp. | reverse complement strand
GGACTTGAGTTCAAATATTTAAACCACCGTTTAAGTAGTTTAGAATTCTTGTTTTGATTTAAATTGGTGTCGCTTTCGGCATATAAAACGATGATTTGCCTATAATATTTTGTTCTTAAAAAAATATTTCCAAATCAGCCATTTTAAATAGGGCAGAAAGACTTCATACACAAAATATAACGGTGTAATTACTAATATAGTATTGAAGCCATTTTTTCTTTTTTACAATGTACTTTTTGATTTTTAGGACGAGGAATAAATTTAACATCAAGAAAATTTTAGGTTATTCCTTAAAAGGTTGCTAAAATCTTCCGATACCTGAATTGAAATTTTTTCGATGAGTGGTACAAGATATTCTTAAAAAGCCCGTTTACATGTACAATAGTATTTTGATTTTTGAACACATATCTATTTTTTAACGAGATTAAGCCCTGAAATAATGAAAAAATTATCATTACTTATATTATTTGTTTTTGTTATAAAACTATCGGCCCAAGAGGATAGGGTTATCACTACTGCTGTCCCTTTCTTGACCATAGCCGCAGATGCTAGATCAGCCGGGATGGGAGATATGGGAGTTGCTACCTCTACCGATGCTTTTTCACAACAATGGAATCCAGCCAAATTTGCCTTTGCAGAACGCAAAATGGGTATAGGGGTGAGTTATACGCCATATTTAGAAAGTATAATTACCGATATATCGCTTTTAAATGCAAGTTTTTATAGTAAAATAGATGACCAAAGTGCTTTTGCAATAGGCTTACGTTATTTTACCCTTGGAGAAATTGAACTGAGACAATTTGCAAACGATCCTGGTACATTGGCAAAGCCCAATGAATTAGCTTTGGACGGTTCTTATTCCTTAAAATTAAGTCCAACTTTTTCAATGGCAGTTGGCGGTAGATATATAAGGTCTAACTTGAAATTGCCACAAAACGGATCTGAAGATTCCCAAGCTGCAAGTTCATTCGCTGTTGATGTGGCAGGTTATTACCGTTCACGTGAAATTGCCTACGACAAGTTTGATGGTCGATGGAGGGCTGGTTTTAATTTTTCCAATCTAGGAGGTAAAATACAATATGACGAAGGAGGGCAGGAAAACTTTTTACCCACGAATTTAAGTTTTGGAGTAGGTTTCGATTTTATCTTAGACCAGGATAATGTTATTGGGTTAACAACGGAATTTAATAAACTTCTTGTTCCAACACCCCAGGATTTTAATGAAGATGGGGTAATTGATTCAGCGGATAATGACGAATACCAACAAATTGGGTTTTTTAGTGGAATTACAAAGTCATTCGGAGATGCACCGGATGGTATTAGTGAAGAACTAAAAGAGTTTACTTGGGCGTTAGGTGCTGAATATAGCTATCAAGATGCTTTTATGATACGTACTGGATATTTTAATGAAAGTGAAGAAAAAGGATCGAGAAAATTCTTTACCATGGGTGCAGGATTCAAATTCAAGTCTGCCCAGATTGATCTCTCCTACTTATTCTCTACATCACAAGTTAAGAACCCATTGGAAAACACCTTGCGTTTTTCGCTTACCTTTAGTTTAGGGGAAGAGTATTTAAATGATTAATCAAAGTAAAAATTCAATAACAAACCTGCCATTGCGCAGGTTTTGTTATTTTTAGCCTAAGATATCCGCTTCTATTGATATGAAAAAACAAACTATTTCATTTGAACTTTCCGTTTTTGAATCCCTTGAAGAATTGAACGAGCAAGACCTAAACTTAATGCTCATGGCCATTGATGCCAGAAAAGATGCTTATGCGCCTTATTCTAATTTTATGGTTGGTGCAGCTGTACTTTTAGAAAATGACAAAGTGGTAATTGGCAGTAATCAAGAAAATGCATCTTACCCTTCAGGTTTATGTGCCGAACGCGTTGCAGTCTTTCAGGCAGGGGCTAAATACCCGGGAGTTACCATAAAATCAATTGCGATAACCGCAATGTCAAATACCCACTTGGTAAAGAAACCAGCGGCGCCATGCGGTAATTGTAGACAAGCGATATCTGAATATGAGTATAAACAAAAAAGTCCAATAGAACTTCTTTTAATGGGGGAGCAAGGAGAAATTATCAAATGCCGATCTTTGGCTGATATACTACCCTTAGGTTTCAACAATTCGTATTTATAGGATACGATATCCGTTTACTTGCCAGATCAACATAAAATCAAAATCTGGGTATTTGTTAATATGTCTAAATGCCCCAAGCTTTTTGGTTTATTTTTTTACCGATTGATTAATATGTGTATTTTTGTTTTTCTGTTTTCTAGGCATTTTACCTTATGTTTGATGCATTGTAAAACTTGAATCTTTAAAAAATAGATGGTTAATGGAAAAAATAACCAAAGAAACATATCTGAAGTGGTACGAGGACATGTTATTCTGGAGAAAGTTTGAGGATAAGCTAGCTGCTGTATATATTCAACAAAAGGTTAGGGGATTCCTTCATTTATATAACGGGCAAGAAGCTGTTTTGGCCGGAGCATTGCATGCGATGGATCTTACCAAGGATAGAATGATAACTGCTTATAGGAACCATGTTCAACCTATTGGTATGGGGGTCGACCCTAGAAAGGTGATGGCCGAGCTTTTTGGAAAGGTTACTGGGACATCAAAAGGCATGGGAGGTTCAATGCATATATTTTCCAAGGAATATCGTTTTTACGGCGGTCATGGTATTGTTGGCGGCCAAATTCCTCTTGGTGCCGGTTTGGCATTTGCCGATAAGTATTTTAAGCGCGATGCCGTAACGCTGTGTTATATGGGGGATGGTGCTGTAAGGCAGGGGTCACTTCATGAAAGCTTCAATTTGGCGATGCTTTGGCAATTGCCAGTTGTCTTTGTTTGTGAGAACAATGGTTATGCGATGGGAACATCAGTGGCTCGAACTTCACATTCAACAGAAATCTGGAAATTAGGTTTAGGCTATGAAATGCCGTGTGGACCGGTTGATGGGATGGACCCTGTAACTGTAGCTAAGGAAATGAGTAAAGCGATTGAGCGTGCCAGAAGTGGTGGAGGACCTACCTTCCTGGAAATGAAAACCTATCGTTATAGAGGACACTCCATGTCAGATGCACAACATTATAGAACAAAGGATGAGGTTGAAGAGTATAAAAAGATTGATCCTATTGCACAGGTTCTCGAGGTAATCCGCGATAAAAAGTATGCTTCTGAAGATCAAATAAAGGAAGTGGACAAAAAGGTCAAGGATCTGGTCCTTGAATGCCAGAAATTTGCCGAAGAATCAGATTATCCTCCAATTAACCAATTATATGATGTAGTCTACGATCAAGAAGACTACCCATTTGTACAACATAAATAACACATCAATGGCTGAAGTGATAAATATGCCCCGATTAAGCGATACCATGGAAGAAGGTACCGTTGCCAAATGGCTTAAACAAGTTGGGGATAAAATAGAAGAAGGAGATATCTTGGCAGAAATTGAGACAGATAAGGCCACAATGGAATTTGAATCATTCCATGAAGGCGTTCTGCTTCATATAGGTATTGCCGCTGGTGATGGCGCTCCCGTAGATACGTTATTGGCCATTATTGGTGAAGAAGGTGAGGATATTTCTGCCTTATTGAATGGCGCTGCCCCATCTAATGTAGCGGAAACTGTAGTTGAAGCGAAAGATGAGGCTCCTGTAAAAGAATCAACCGATGGTGCCAGTGAAATTCCTGAGGATGTTGAAATTGTAAAAATGCCACGCCTTAGTGATACTATGGAGGAGGGTACTGTAGCGACTTGGCTCAAGAAAGTTGGCGATACCGTTGAAGAAGGTGATATTTTGGCAGAAATTGAAACCGATAAGGCCACTATGGAATTTGAATCATTCTATACAGGTACGCTATTGTATATTGGTATTCAAGAAGGGGAATCTTCCCCAGTTGATGCCGTTCTAGCCGTTATTGGCCCAGCAGGCACTGATGTCAATGCAGTACTGAACGCTAAACCTTCCGCTGGGAAAAGTGAAGAAATAACAAAGGTAGAAGTTAAGGAAGAAAAGGCTGTTGAATCAAGTCAAGAACCAAATCTTGTTTCAACAAATGATGGGCAACGAATTTTTGCATCTCCACTGGCCAAGAAAATTGCCAAGGAAAAAGGCATCAATTTAAATGATGTTCATGGTTCTGGCGACCATGGTAGAATTGTAAAGAAAGACGTCGAGAGCTTCGTGCCTTCAAAAACGGCTGCACAACCTGCCATAACAGTTCAAGAAGAAACTTCCGCTTCAAGCAGTGCCGTGGCTCCATTGGTTTTACCGGTTGGTGAAGAAAGTTCTGACGAAGTGAAGAACTCCCAAATGCGCAAAACCATTGCCAAAAGATTGGCAGAATCAAAATTTACGGCCCCACATTACTATTTGATCATTGAGGTTGATATGGATAATGCTAAAGCTTCAAGAGTCCAGATCAATGACTTGCCCGATACCAAAATATCGTTTAATGATATGGTGGTAAAAGCCTGTGCAATGGCACTTAAAAAACACCCACAAGTGAATACTACCTGGAAAGGCGATACAACAAAATATAATCATCATGTTCATGTAGGTGTTGCTGTTGCCGTTGAAGACGGACTGGTTGTGCCTGTTGTCAAATTCACGGATCAAATGAGTTTAACACAGATCGGTGCATCTGTAAAGGACCTTGCCGGTAGAGCTAGAACCAAGAAATTGACTCCTGCCGAAATGGACGGAAGTACGTTTACGGTTTCAAATTTGGGTATGTTCGGTATTTTGGAATTCACTTCCATCATCAATCAACCAAATTCGGCTATTTTATCAGTGGGTGCAATAGTAGAAAAGCCTGTGGTTAAAAACGGTCAGATTGTTGTTGGCAATACCATGAAACTATCATTGGCTTGTGACCATAGAACAGTTGATGGCGCTACTGGAGCACAATTCTTGCAGACACTTAGAGCCTTTTTAGAGAATCCGGTGACGATGTTAGCCTAGAATTTTTTGAATAATATTATAATAATGCATCCGCTCATGGCGGATGTTTTTTTTATCTTTAAAATTAAATAGTTATCCTATGCACAAAGTTTTTCAATTACTAATAGTTCTATTAATTCATGGTTGTGGCTCCACTCAACTCAAGCAGACCAATCCAGAAAGTGTAGCGCAAGGTCCCGATGGTGTCAAAGGAAGGGTGATTGTAAACAAGGAAATACCAATAGATGTAGAAACTCCTGTAAATGCCGAGACGCACCTTGGCACTGTTTCTTCAAAAACCGAAATTTCCAATATTGCATTCTCATATACCGATGCCGTAGGAGGGATTATGAACTTTTTGGCATCTGATGAACTTCAGGGACGTGATTCTGGAAGTCCAGGTATAGAAAAGGCAGCGGTCTTCATTGAAGAAATATTTAAGGCGAACAGTTTAAAACCATATTTCATCTCATACCGGGACACGCTTTCAAATTATGAAAAAATGGCCTATAATATCGTCGGTGTTTTGGAAGGCAACGATGCGCAACTAAAAAATGAATTTATTGTAATTGGCGCGCATTACGATCACATTGGGACCAAAAGTCCAATAAATGGGGATACCATAGCCAATGGGGCGAACGATAATGCCGCGGGTACTACAACTGTTTTGGAATTGGCACGCTATTTTGGAAACGCAAAAACCAACAAACGGAGTTTGGTATTCGCACTTTTTAGTGCAGAAGAAAAAGGGCTATTGGGTTCTAAACATTTGGCTAAGAGATTAAAGGAGCAGGAATTTAATCTGTACACTATGTTTAACTTCGAAATGGTAGGCGTACCATTAGTCGGTAAGGATTACCTGGTATACGCGAGTGGTTATGAACGATCCAATATGGCTGATATATGTAATGGTTACGCTGGGGAAAAACTTGTGGGATTTTTGCCAACTGCCAAAGAATTCAATTTGTTCATGCGTTCTGATAATTATCCATTCCATAATGAATTTGCAGTACCCTCCCAGACGTTTTCAACCTTTGATTTCACGAATTTCGATCATTATCATAAGGTGGGAGACGAGGCTTCCTTGATGGATTTTGAACATATGGCCAATGTAGTCAATAAGTTCATTCCAGTAATTGAGGATATTGCCAATGCCCCAAAACAAGAAATAAAATACAACTAATGGCAAATGTAATAATCACCGGTACCAGTCGAGGAATAGGGTTTGAAATGGCCCAACTTTTTGCCAACGGAGGTCACAAAGTTTTAGCACTTTCGCGTAATGATAGTTTCATGGCCAAACTAAATCATAAGAATATCACTAGTTTTCCATTTGATATAACAAAAGAAGAGGATTTAAAAAAGGTTGATGATTTTTTAACCACGAATTGGAAAACAGTTGACATTTTGATCAATAATGCGGGAAAGTTATTGAACAAACCGTTTTTGGCAACTTCTTCCGAAGCATTTGAAATGGTCTATAAGGTCAATGTTTTTGGGGTTGCCAATCTTACGAAATTGGTCTTGCCAAGAATGTCGAAAAACGGACATGTAGTCACTATTAGTTCCATGGGTGGCGTTCAGGGCAGTGTAAAATTCCCAGGTCTTTCTGCCTACAGTTCAAGTAAGGGGGCTGTGATTACGTTGACCGAACTTTGGGCTGAGGAATTTAAGGAAACTGGACCCTCTTTCAATGTTTTGGCCTTAGGGGCCGTACAAACAGAAATGTTGGAAGAAGCTTTTCCTGGTTATGAAGCGGGGACCACTGCTTTGGAAATGGCAACGTATATCAAGGATTTTGCCTTAACAGGCCATAAAATGTATAATGGCAAGTTATTGCAGGTGAGTAGCAGTACACCTTAATTTTCAATTAACTAAGCCTTCCCAAAAACATCCAATTCTAGCACTTTTTCTTTCGCTTTTTTATTTGAAAGCTTTTGGACTACACCCATATGGTAAAGACAATATTCAGTACTATTAATTAATAATAAATGATCATTATTTGTTCTGATAAATCTATTGCGGTATAAGTAAGCTCTAATTGAACCAAACGGCATATCGTTGCCGCCGCAATTTCAAAGCAAGTTTTTCTTCCAATTTTAGGGCTTCAGCCCTAGTTGTCACTGGTTTTATTTGATTATATAGACTGGGTCTTAAGTACATGCCATATTTTTGAACAATATTCGATGACAGTTTGTATCCTTTTTTATTTCTGTAACCCGATTTATGTTGCTCCAATCTTTCTTTTGGTGTTTTGCTCGTCATCCCCACATAAAGACACTGCAACACGCCATTGAATTGTGGATTGGCCGCCCTAAACTTCGCATTTTCGTTAAATACCCTTTTCGATAATTCAATAACATAGACCCGATATTCGATTTTTGGCATTTTTACAGTTTGTCAATTTTGAAGTGTTCCTTATCAAGCATGTATTTATAAAAACTAAGTTACCAATTAAAAGGATATACATTAAACTTAGTGACGCGGGAATATAGCATCTTAAAAATCTTATTTTTGCACTGATGGATGATATCCTAACAAAATTCCTACCAGAAAGAGCTGTTGACCCTTGTTTGCAGCTTATTAAAGAGTCCGGGGTTAACCTAAAAATTGTAAATAAAAGGGTTACCAGACATGGTGACTATAGGCGATTGCCAAATGGTTTGCACCAGATTACCATAAATGCCACATTGAACAAATATCGTTTTTTAATTACCCTTGTTCATGAAATTGCGCATTTGGCGGCCTTTACGAAGTATGGACGTCAAATAAAACCCCATGGACTGGAATGGAAGCGTACATTCCAATATGTGATGTTGCCATTTTTAAGGCCTGAAATATTTCCGTCTGTACTTTTGCCCCATTTGGCGAAACATTTCAGAAACCCAAAGGCTAG
>JBATIW010000169.1:0-8949 GCA_049668005.1 Maribacter sp. | reverse complement strand
AAATAAGATAGTGCTGTGGGAAGCAAAAACAAACTAAAAAGATTCAAGGAAAACGCTACATTTAAAAATGTAGTGCAGCCCGATAGACAAGAAATCGAAGAGCATTCATTTTCGTTAAAAGGTAATTGGCATAAACATTTCGGTAACAACAATCCCATTGTATTGGAATTGGGCTGTGGTAAAGGAGAATATACCTTGGGATTGGCGCGAATGGATACCCATAAGAATTATATTGGCTTGGATATTAAGGGAGCCCGCTTATGGAGGGGTGCAAAAACAGCTTTAGAGGAAAATATGGGCAATGTAGCGTTTTTAAGAACCCAAATAGAGCTGATAGACCAGATTTTTAATGAAAATGAGGTGGCTGAAATCTGGATTACTTTCCCTGATCCGCAAATAAAATATAAGCGAACAAAACATCGGATGACCAATGAGGTTTTCCTAAAGAAGTACGAGCGTATATTAATTGATAAAGGATTGGTTCATCTTAAGACCGATAGTGAATTCATGCATGGATATACTTTAGGACTCTTGCATGGCAGTGGTCGCGAAGTGCTATATGCGAATCATGATGTTTATAAAAATGAAGGTAGCCCCAAAGAAGTTTTGTCCATTCAAACTTTTTATGAAAATCAGTACCTTGTTAAGGGAAAACCAATCACCTATATCAAGTTTAGGATAAACTAATACATGGAACACCTACTCATTCTTTTCTTTGTAACTTTTTCAGCAGCTTTCATGGCTACGGTACCCCCTGGGCTATTAAATATGAACGCCGCAAAGACCAGCGTTGAAAAAGGTAAATTAAATGGAATAATATATAGCCTTGGCGTTTCGACCATGATAATGATTCAGGCTATTATTGCAGTATATATTTCGAAATATTTGCATCGGAATCCCGATGCGGTTGAAGTACTACTTAAAATTGCAGTGTTGGTTTTTGCGGTTTTGGCCATTTATTTTTTTATGGCGGCCAAAAATCATAAAAAAAAAGTTGTTAAAGCAGTTAATATAAGAAAGAGGAATAGCTTTTATAAAGGCATGTTATTAGCGGCCTTAAATCTTTTGACTATACCCTATTATAGTGGACTTAATATTATGTGGAACGCTTCAGGATGGATAAAATTCCAAGTCTGGGATATTGTGATTTTCGTTTTAGCAGCTGGTTGTGGTACCTTTTCCGCATTGTACATGTACACGATTTATTTCAATAAATTGGAAAATAAGACCAACCGCTTTTCGAAGAATTCCAATTATATTTTAAGTGTATTAATGCTCGTACTTTTGGCCATAACCATTTATAGGATAATTGATTGATGCGAGAAGAAAACAAGAACTTTTTTCAAAAAGTATATGAAGTGGCCAAATTAATTCCTTATGGAAGGGTAACGTCTTATGGGGCAATTGCGAAATACCTTGGTGCTGCCCGTAGTGCGAGAATGGTAGGTTGGGCCATGAATGGGGCGCATACTATGCCCGAAATTCCGGCTCATAGAGTGGTGAACAAAATAGGTCTATTGACGGGCAAGCATCATTTTGATGGGACCAATCTAATGCAACAGCTTTTGGAAAGTGAAGGCATCAAAATTGTGGATAATCAAATTGTTGATTTTGATAAGCACTTTTGGGATCCCTTTAAGGAGTTGCGAGAAGACCGGTTTTAATTTATGGGAAGGTCAAAGTGAATGCAGTGTTTTCCCTTGAAATAACCTGAATACTGCCCCCATGCAATCTCATAATTTGTTTTGAAAGACTTAAGCCTATACCCGTACCTGTATTTTTTGTTGTAAAAAAGGGAACAAAAATCTCATCGAGAAGTTCTGGTGATATCCCAGGACCATTGTCCCAAACTTGGATAATCTTCTCCCCTTTTTTATTTATTCCAGCGTTGAATTTTAATATACTATTCTCTTGATTACCTAAGGACTGTTTGGCATTCTTACCTAAATTCAGAAGTACTTGTGTAATTTGTTTTTCATCAATGAACAGCTCTAAATCCAATGGATCAACGGTTGTTTCAATCTTGAGATTACTACGATCTTCATCCGAGTTTAATAACAGGCGTATTTTGTCAAGTAATTTATTGGCTGAAATAAGTTCCTTATCAGGGTCGGGTATACTTAAGAAAGTTCTGTACGATTGAACAAAGCTCATTAAATCCTTTCCTTGGTGCTTTATAACTTCAAGTCCTTTAACCGTATTCTTAATCTCATGGTCTGTAAACTCGTTGATTGGAATAAATGAATCGCCTTTTCTGAAGTATTTAAGTATGGATTCTGAGATTGAGGTAATCGGTGTAATTGTATTCATTATTTCGTGGGTAAGTACACGAATTAATTTCACCCAAGAATCGGTTTCTTTCTCATCCAATTCTTTGTGTATATCGTGCACTATCACCAATAGTAATCTATCATTTTCAATATTAAGCGACGTACATTTTATAGATAAGAACTTTTTTTCACGTTCATTACTGAGTTCGAAAACAGTATTCTTAAAAGGTTCGATCCTTTCAAATAACTGGTATAAATCTTGATCGACTTGGGATAATTGTTTAATGTGGTTTAAAGGGTAATAATTTAGAAGATTTTGCACTGTGGGGTTGGCATAAAGAATATGCCCTTTAGGGTTTATGGTAAAAATACCCATATCAGCTTGGCGCAGGATTTCTTGATAGTATTGTTCTTGTGCCTGTTTCTTTATATGAACTTCCTGAATCATGCTGTTAAGCATGTTCAAACTGTGATTTAGCTCTTCCAAAGATTTAACACTTAATTTTTCTGGGAAACGTAATGTAAAGTCCTCGTTTTTAATCGCGTCGAAAAAGTAGGCTATTTTTCTATTTGTTTGATTAATGTATTTTATGGCATATACTGTTTGAAAAACCAGTAAAATCAAGAATATGGCGGTGGCTAAATATTCAGTTTCAAAGAATAAAAAGGCCATTACTAGTGCAGTAACGGTTATCAATACAATGCGCAAGATCAATTGTAAGTAAATGTTTCTGCTTACCATATTACTTGGTCTCTTTTTTAGTTTTATTATAAAGTGTTTGCCTTGAAATACCCAATTGTTCGGCAGCTGCACTGTAATTACCGTTATTCTTGAGCAAAGCTTTTTCAATCATCAATTGTTCCATTTCAACCAAAGTATCTGGTCCTGATTCCAATGATACAGGGGTATTTATATTCAATATAAAATCATCGGGAGTCAAAATATTACCTTCAGAAAGTATCACAGCTCGTTCAAGGGAATGTAGTAACTCCCTTATATTACCTGGCCATTTATAGGCACTGAGTTTTTCTTCTGCTTTTTGGTTGATTTTCAATTGAGGCTTGCCATATTTGACTGCAAATTTCTTTAAGAAAAAATTCGTTAATGTTAAGACATCACCCTCACGTTCCCGTAGGGGCGGGACTTCTACGCTAATTGTATTTATTCTGTAGAGCAGATCTTCGCGAAAAAGTCCATCTGCTACCATTTTGTCCAAATTACAATTGGTTGCACATATTAAACGAATGTCAACAGGGATTGACTTATTGGATCCAACCCGTACGATTTCTTTATTTTGTATTGCAGATAATAGTTTAGCTTGGGTCTGGAGTGCTATATTCCCGATTTCATCTAAAAATAAGGTACCACCATCCGCAGCCTCGAATTTACCTGTTCGATCTCCCTTGGCATCTGTAAAAGAGCCTTTAACATGGCCAAATAGTTCACTCTCAAAGAGACTTTCCGAAATTGAACCCATATCAACAGGAATAAATACTTCATTATTTCGGGATGATAATTTATGCACTTCTCTGGCTATTAATTCCTTGCCGGTTCCATTTTCCCCTGTAATCAGAACATTTACATTGGTTTTCGCCACTTTCCTTACCAAAGTCAGTACTGAATTTAAAGCTTTGGAGTTTCCAATAATATATCCATTTTTGTGATTTATGACTTGCTTCAGGTTGCTTTCCTTCTGCTTGAGATGGTTAACTTTGTTCTGTGCTTCACGCAATTTATAAGCGGATTTCACTGTGGTTAAGAGTCTTTCATTGCTCCATGGTTTCAGAATAAAATCAGAGGCACCTTCCTTGAGTGCCTCTACAGCCAAATCAATTGCACCATAAGCCGTCATCATGATAACTGAAATATGTTTTGCTCTTTTTTTGATTTCCCTAAGCCAGTACAATCCTTCATTACCTGTATTTACACCTGCCGAAAAATTCATATCCAATAAAATAATATCCAATTCCGATAAATTAGGATAGCTTGTGATTTGATTTGGATTGGATAGGGTCTCTACACTTTTGAATTCGAACTGAAGTAAGATTTCCAAAGCGCTAAGAACACTTTTATTATCATCTATTACTAAGATTTTTGCATCGATCATGGTAACGGGCTAAATGTCTTTGACAAAACTACGATTTGGATTTTATAAATAGATTGAAGTGTCCAATATTTGGACAATATATGTATAATAATTTTACATTCAAGTGTTTACTTTATAAAAAACATTTATGTAATGTGCTGATTCATAAATAGATGTATTTATGGCATAACAATAGCATTCAGTTTGGCACATTCAATGCATATGTATCAAAAAATTAAAATATTTACCATTGTCTTATTACTTACTTGTGTTAATTTGGAAGCTCAGGAGCGGTGGTCATTGGATGATTGTATTTCTTACGCACTTGAGCATAATCTTCAACTTAATGATCATAGATATAATTTAGAATCCAATAAGGAAACATATAGACAATCCATTCGAAATGTCTTGCCTAATATAAATGCATATTCAGACTATAACATTCGATTTGGACGCTCGGTTGATCCTAATGATAATAGTATTGTAAATACAGACTTTTTCTCAAATAACTTTTCCATTAATTCTTCAATTGATTTGTTCCAGGGATTTCAAAAAATAAATGAAATAACAGCGGCTAAGTGTATCTACAAAGCCACCAAGGAAGAAACTTTACAACAGAAATACCTATTAGCTTTTCGTGTAATGAGGGCATTTTATGACATTCAATTTTTTCAGGGACTTCTAGCTATTTCCAATGAACAACAAGTGGTATCCCAAAGAAATTTCGATTTGGTGAAAAAACAAATTGATTTAGGTCTTAAGGCCGGGGCAGACTTATATGAAGCTGAATCCCTACTCCTAACGGACAAGTTAAAAGTTACCCAGAGTGCAAACAATCTTGCAGCTGCCAAATTAAAATTAATACAAGAAATGAACCTTGTTGATGTAGCTGATATAAGTATAGATACAGAATTACAAATAATAAACCAGCTTACTGAAAATACTGAATTAAGAACGGATTCTGTTTATAATGAAGCCCGAAGTTTTGTTCCGATTATTAAAGCACAGCAATTAAGGGAAAAAGCGGCAAAAAAACAGATTGCCGTTGCTCGAGGTTCCTTATATCCTTCATTAAGTCTATTTGGAGGTATTGGTACAGGTTACTATGAGACCACCAGAGACGAATCTGGACTTACTATTCCATTCAGAGACCAATTTAGGGATAATACTTTTCAGTTCATTGGGGTAGCGTTGAATATTCCAATCAGCAACGGATGGTCGGGTAGGTCAAGGGTAAAACAACAAAAAATAGCCCATTTACGTGCGAAAAATAATTTGAACATACAAGAACAGGAACTCAAACAAACTATACAAGGGTTGGTCCAGGAATATATCGCCTTGCAAACGGAATATGAGCAAAGTAATCAAAAAATGGAGTCCCAAAACCTTGCTTTTACCATAGCACAGAAAAGATATGAAAAAGGGTTAATCAACGCATTGGAACTGTTTACGGCTAAAAATCTTTTTGCTAGTTCCCAGAACGAAAATTTACAAGTACGCTTGCGTGCTGAACTGAATAAAAGTACACTTGATTTTTACAGAGGCTTGCCAATATTTAGTATAAACGAATAAGAATTACACCCAAAATGGATATAAAAATAGAAAAGAAAAAAGGATTACGACCAAAGCATTATGCTTATATAGGCATTGGTTTACTATTGCTTTTTATGGGGTATCAGTTAATAGTTGGCACAACGGTATCAACATTTCGGACAGAGAAAGACAAACTTTCCATAGGTGAGATTACGCAAGGTAAGTTTGATGATTATATAACGATTAACGGAAACGTAGCTCCTATAGCCACCATATATATGGACGCATATGAAGGAGGAAGAGTCAATGAAAAATTAATCGAGGAAGGGGCAATAGTAAAGAAAGGCGACATTATCCTGAAGTTGGAAAATAGCAAGTTGTACGAGCAAATATTGGCAAGTGAGAGTAATCTGGCTTTAAAACAAAATGACCTAAGATCCACTAAATTAACTTTTGATTCCCGTCAAGTAGAAGGAAAGAGATCCTTGGCAACTGCCGAATATGATCTTCAGAGGTTAAAGCGAAATTTTGAACAAAACCAGGCTTTATTTGATGACGAATTGATATCTAAAGAAACCTATTTGTTATCCAAGGAGAACTATGAACTTTCCAAAAAACAATATGAGATCATCAAAATCCAAACAGAACAAGATGATGCGCTTCGCAAAACTTCCCTTTCCAGTTTGGATACCGACTTAAGTAGAATGCAAAAAACCTTAAGCATGGTTTATGAAAGGTTAGACCATCTAAATGTACGTGCTCCAGCTGATGGGCAGTTAGGATTTTTGGATGCTGAAATCGGTCAGAATATCGGACAGGGAGAACGAATAGGCCAAATTAATGTACTCACAGATTTTAAAATCGAGGCCGAAATTGATGAGCATTATGTGGATCGGGTAAAACGCGATTTAAACGCAACTTTAGAACGTAACGGAACGGAATACGAGTTGAGATTACGCAAGGTTTATCCCGAAGTTAGAAGTGGTAGATTCAAGGTTGACCTGGTATTTAAAGGAAATAAGCCTGAGAACATTAGGGCTGGGCAAAGCTATAATATAAAATTGCAATTAGGTGAATCTTCAGATGCCTTGTTATTGCCAAAGGGTAGTTTCTTTCAAAGTACAGGGGGCCAATGGATTTTTGTTGTAGACCCGAATGGTGGGGAAGCATTGAAACGGAATATTAGAATAGGCAAGCAAAATTCCCGGTATTATGAAGTACTGGAAGGTTTAGAACCGGGTGAACAAGTGATTACCAGTAATTATGCGAGTTTTGGGGAAGCTCAAAAAATCGTCCTAAAATAAAAATCAACTGACACATTTTAATTATAATGATGTCTATACTATTAATAAGTAATTCAATCAGAAAATGATAACAATTCAAAATTTAAAAAAGAGTTTTAGAACAGAGGAGGTTGAAACATTGGCGCTGAACAACGTTGACCTAAATGTGGCCGAAGGTGAGTTTGTGGCCATCATGGGACCTTCAGGTTGTGGAAAATCGACCCTTTTGAACATTATCGGCATGCTCGATAATCCAACCGATGGAACTTACAATTTTGCCGGTAATGAAGTAGGCGGGCTTAAGGAGAGTCAACGCACGCAATTACGAAAAGGTAATTTGGGCTTTGTTTTTCAGAGTTTCAATCTAATTGACGAGTTAACGGTATATGAGAATGTAGAATTACCGCTTATATATCTTAAAATGAGCAAGAGTGAACGAAAGGAGAAAGTGATGAAAGTACTTGAGCGAATGAAAATAGCACACCGTTCAAAACACTTTCCGCAACAATTATCCGGTGGTCAGCAGCAAAGAGTGGCCATATCAAGAGCGGTTGTCACTAACCCAAAACTGATTTTAGCTGATGAACCTACTGGTAATTTGGATTCTAAAAACGGTATCGAAGTTATGAACCTTCTTACTGAACTTAATCAGGAAGGAACGACCATAGTAATGGTAACGCACTCGGATAGGGACTCTCATTATGCACATCGCGTGGTCAATCTTTTTGATGGTCAAGTTGTCACAGAAAGTCAAAACAGGGCTATGGGTGCAATGATTTAAATAGGAAGTTTATTCATCAATCAATAATCGACAATCATGTTTAAAAATCATTTGAAAATAGCGTGGCGAAGTTTAAAAAAACAACCTTTTATTACTTTCCTAAATACATTCGGACTTGCCATAGGAATTGCCGGATGTTTACTTATTTCTTTATACATCTATGATGAATTGAGTTATGACACCATGTTCGCCGATGCTAACCGCATACATCGTGTTCATGCTGATATTAAATTTGGTGGTGAGGATCGTAAGTTCGCTGTGACACCTGCTCCTATGGCCGAAGCAGTTCAAAATGATTTCTCCGAAGTAGAATTGGCCATGCGCTTCCGAACGCGAGGTAGTATGTTACTTCGAAAGGCAGATACAGAGTCCAATATTAAAGAATTGCAATCAACTTTTGTAGATTCAACGTTCTTTGAAATGTTCGGATTAGACCTGCTCGTTGGCGATAAGAAGACGGCTTTAAAGTCTCCCAACACAGTGGTTTTGACCAAATCAGCTGCTGAAAAGCATTTTGGGCTCAATGACGCTATAGGCCAAACCATGATTTTAGAGAATAATGATACTTTTTCGGTGACGGGCGTGATTGCTGATTTTCCACAAAATTCATTTCTTAGAGATCATTCGGTTTTTATGGCCATGTCTGGGTACGATGATTCTAGAATAGTAAACTGGGGGAGTAATAATTATCAGACGTATATAAAGCTTATTCCATCAGCCAATATTGAAGACATACAACAACCTTTAAGAGGTTTTTTGGGCAAGTATGTTATACCTGGCGTTCAGCAGTATATGCCAGGAATCACGGAAGAACAATTCAAGGCTGCAGGAAATCATTTGATATATAGTACAATGCCTTTGACCGATATACATTTAAGATCGGACAGGGTGGCCGAAATAAGCGGGAATAATGATCTCCAGAGTATTTACATACTTTCTTTTATTGCCATATTCCTTTTGGTTTTGGCATGTGTTAATTTTATGAACCTTTCAAC
>JBATIW010000168.1:0-3316 GCA_049668005.1 Maribacter sp. | reverse complement strand
CGGATATGGGTTTGCTTGATTTCTTGGATAAAAGTAATACGCTCGCGATTTCTGACGTTGATACAAGGGCTTTGGTAAGTTATGTTAGGGATAATGGAGCAATGAATGCTGTAATATCCACAGATGTTGAAAATGTTGATAAACTCAAGACCGAATTGGCCAAAATGCCAAGTATGAAGGGCTTGGAATTAGCTTCGAAGGTTTCAACCAAAGAACCTTATTATTTTGGCAAGGAAAATGCCAAATACAAAATATCAGCCCTTGATATTGGGGTTAAATTGAATATTCTTAGAAATCTTGCAAAAAGGGATTGTTACATAAAAGTCTTCCCTTACAATACGACATTCAAGGAGATGGGTGAATGGAACCCGGATGGCTATTTTATTTCCAATGGTCCTGGCGATCCTGAGCCACTGGACGATTCTATTCAAACGGCAAAAGACATTATTGCCAGCGAAAAACCTTTGTTTGGAATTTGTTTGGGGCATCAGGTAATTGCTTTGGCAAACGGCGTATCAACCTATAAAATGCACAATGGCCATAGGGGAATTAATCATCCAATAATGAATCTTTTAACGGGAAAGGGAGAAATAACATCCCAGAATCATGGTTTTGCCATAAATAAGGAAGAAGCTGAATCCAACGCTGATTTGGAGATAACCCATGTTCATTTAAATGATGGTACGGTGGCAGGTATGCGAATGAAAAATAAGAATGTTTTTTCAGTACAATATCATCCAGAAGCTAGTCCGGGACCACATGATTCGGAGTATCTTTTTGATCAATTTTTAGAATTGATTAAGAAATCCGCAATGCAGAAAGTCAAAGTTTAAATAATTGTTATTTCCTTGTGAATATAGGGTTTAAACGCACCCTATAATTACGTTGTTTTGTATCTTTGTACTTTCAAAAATCAATACTAAAAACAATTCTTATGAGTATTATTATTAGTGTCCATGCAAGACAGATTTTAGATTCTCGGGGCAATCCAACAGTAGAAGTAGATGTAATTACGGAAAATGGTATAATGGGTAGGGCAGCTGTTCCTTCCGGTGCTTCTACCGGAGAACACGAAGCTGTTGAACTTCGCGATGGCGGTAATGCTTTTATGGGTAAGGGTGTTAGCAAGGCCGTTAAGAATGTAAACACGGTAATCGCGGAAGAAATTTTGGGAATGTCTGTTTTTGAGCAAAATCTTATTGATCAAACAATGATTGAATTGGATGGAACTCCAAATAAATCAAAACTTGGTGCCAATGCAATTTTGGGAGTTTCATTGGCCGCTGCCA
Source organism: Maribacter sp. (assembly GCA_049668005.1). GTDB lineage: Bacteria > Bacteroidota > Bacteroidia > Flavobacteriales > Flavobacteriaceae > Maribacter_A. The sequence continues at coordinate 2,027 of JBATIW010000168.1, read as the reverse complement.
AAGCTGCTGCTAATGAACTCGGAATGTCATTGTTCAGATATGTTGGTGGCGTAAGCGCCAATACGCTTCCTCTACCAATGATGAATATAATTAATGGTGGTTCGCATTCTGATGCGCCTATTGCTTTTCAAGAGTTTATGATTATGCCGGTAAAGGCGAAAAGCTTTTCACACGCCATGCAAATGGGTACTGAGATTTTTCATCACCTTAAGAAGGTTTTACACGATAGAGGTTTAAGTACTGCCGTCGGCGATGAAGGTGGTTTTGCCCCCACATTGGATGGCACTGAAGATGCTATTGAAACAATTGGAAAAGCAGTAAAGAACGCTGGTTATAAATTTGGGGATGAAGTGAAAATCGCATTGGATTGTGCTGCAGCTGAATTTTATGAGAACGGAAAATATGACTATACCCTGTTCGAAGGAGAAAAAGGAGCTGTTCGCTCTTCTGAGGAACAAGCCAAATATCTGGCGGATTTAAGTGCGAAATATCCTATTATTTCAATTGAGGATGGTATGGATGAGAATGACTGGGATGGTTGGAAAGTATTGACGGAAATGATCGGCGATAAAGTGCAATTGGTTGGTGACGACCTTTTTGTGACCAATGTGGAAAGGTTATCAAGGGGTATTGAAAATGGGATTGCCAATTCAATTTTGATCAAGGTAAATCAAATAGGTTCTTTGACTGAAACAATTGCAGCTGTAAATATGGCGAAAGATGCTGGTTATACCTCAGTAATGTCGCACCGTTCAGGTGAAACAGAGGACAATACAATCGCCGATTTGGCAGTAGCATTGAATACAGGTCAAATTAAGACCGGTTCTGCTTCCCGTTCAGATAGGATGGCCAAATACAACCAATTGCTCAGAATTGAGGAAGAATTAGGCAGTACGGCTTATTTTCCACAAGAAAAGGCTTTTAAAGTAAATCAATAACCGCTCAAATTATAAAAAAAAGCCTTTCTTTGGAAAGGCTTTTTTTGGCTCTAAGCTAAACTTTAATTACCTTTTAAGACCAACCATTACGAACCGATTTTAACTTTCGAAAATGAATAACTTTCTTTTTGTTGCCGCAGAAAATGACGGATTATATAACTGTAAGGCAGGGGGTATGGGCGATGTTGTTCGCGATGTACCGAGACAGATTTCTGAAAGAGGCGATAAAGTACACGTTGTAGTACCCGCATATTCACGACTACATGAAAACGGAATATTCAAAACCAAGCTTAATTTTGAATTAAGGGGCATTACATATACCGCCGAATTATATGAGGTTATCCCGAAAAAGGAGTTCGATAATATTCATCATTACGTCATTCATCATCCTGAAATTGAAGCCGGTGAGATTGCTAAGATTTACCATGATAATCCGATAGAGCCTTTCTTTACAGATTTTGTGAAGTTCGTTATATTCTGTACTGGAGTGGCGGAGGCAATAAAACAAGGCGCATTTGGTAAGCTTGATATTGTTCATATGCACGATTGGCATGCTAGTCTCGTGTTGTTTTTGAAGACCTATCATCCGAATTACAAATCACTAAATAAAATGAGGTTTGTATTCAGCATCCATAATTTAGCCATTCAAGGTATTCGCCCCTTTGATCATAACTATGCGTCATTACGTAATTGGTTTCCTGACATTGCTTATGATACCAAGAAATTAATGGATTACAGATATCAAGATTGCATTAATCTAATGGCTGTGGGTGTTCGTTTTGCAGATGCTGTTCATACCGTTTCCCCATCTTATAAAGAAGATGTAATGCTACCAAGTATGCCACCTGAGTTCATCGGTGGTGAAGGTCTTGAGAAAGATTTGCAAAGGGCAGATGATGAAGGAAGATTGTTTGGAATCTTGAATGGTTGTAACTATAAGAATATCAACGTTGAAGCCAAGGGGATGATTTACCGTAACACGATTTTAGCATTGTTTCAATGGCTACAAGATGAAACTAAAAAGTACAAATCGGATTTTTTAGCTCACACCGGCGAAAAAATCATCAAGTACATCTTAGAGGGTAGGCC
>JBATIW010000167.1:0-2811 GCA_049668005.1 Maribacter sp. | reverse complement strand
ATGCACTCAAAAAGTTGTCAATCGTGCTTTTTGGTGCAATGTCGTACCAACTTGGGCTATATTGACCCCCTGAAATAATTTCAATAATCTCATTTTTCGATAAACCAGAATTTACCAATGCATCGATACCCTCATTAAAATAGTAATAATTAACTCCCGTATGAATAAGTGCGGCACCCAGACCTGCCGAAAAGTAAAAAAACAAGAACTTGTTTCTGCCCCACATTCTTTCAAGAGGAGTGCCAAAGGCCCAAAGCGCATACATATTGAAGCCAATATGGGCCAAACCACCATGCATGAACATATGTGATACCATTTGCCAAAATCCAAAATTTTCGTTTTTTGGAAACCATAAGGAAAACCATTCATACATCTGGTCTCCATATAACATGGTCGCGACAAATAATAGCACGTTTATTATCAATAAATGCTTGATCGCATCAGTTAATCTACCCATCTAAATAAATTTTTTATCAATATCATTTTCGGTTATGGTCACATATACTGGTTTGTTAAACGGACTCACCCTAGTTTCCTTACAGGCGAACAAATCGTTCACCAATGCTTGTTGCGAAGTATTGTTCAAAAACTCCCCGGTCTTAACAGCCAAGGTTTTTGCCAAGGTCTTGGCCAATAAATCAGTTTGCGAAAAGCTATCTTCGGTGATTTCCAATTGAAAATCGGAAATCAACTGATCCAAAACAATGCCCACCTCACTTTCCACAACCATTAATGGCAGTCCTGTTATCTTTACTTCCTCGCCATCAACCTTTGAGAATACAAAACCAATGGTCCTTAAACTTTCTTTGATTTCCTTTAGCACATCAATATCTGACTTAGAGAAAGATAAACTTAATGGGAATAACAATTGTTGGCTTACAGCTTCATTAATTGTAATGTTCTTTAAAAACTGCTCATACAAAACCCGTTGGTGCGCCCTACTCTGATCAATGACCATCATGCCCGATTTTATGGTTGTTACAATATACTTACGGCGTAATTGAAAGGTGGTGGCTATGGTTTCCATATCCTGTTGCCCCTCGAAAATAGACCCCGTAATCGTTTCAGATTCAAATTTTAAACTGCTAAAATCAGTATCCTTTCCAACTTTGGATTCTAATCCAACATATAGGTGCTCCCATCCTTCGGTATTCTGTTTTTTATATGTTCTGGTACCAGCGGAACTTGAGGGAACTTCTTGAAATGGATTAAACCCACTATCAACGGTTACTTTGGGTTGCATAGCCCCTCTATCCTTGTAATTATAAGGCGTTTCAAGATTTTGATCTTGGTCAAAATCCAATGCCGGAACCACATTGAATTGACCCAGGCTATGTTTAACCGTTGCCCGTAAAATAGCATACAAAGTATGCTCATCATCAAATTTGACCTCGGTCTTTGTTGGGTGAATATTGATATCTATTGAACCTGGATCAACATTCAAGTACAAAAAATATCCGGGATAAGCATCGGATTTGATCAAACCTTCAAAAGCCGATAATACGGCATGATGCAAATACGGACTTTTGATAAAACGATTGTTAACAAAGAAAAACTGCTCCCCCCTACTCTTTTTGGAAAACTCAGGTTTATTGATGAATCCCGAAATCCTTACAACTTGGGTTTCTTCATTAACGGGCACTAATTTTTCATTGGTCTTGCCTCCAAAAATATGCACAATGCGCTGCCTTTGGTTAGTTATGGGCAAATTGAACAGCTCGCTCCCATTATTATAGAAGTTAAAGGCAATGTTTGGGTGGGCCAAAGCTACCCTGTGAAACTCATCTATAATATGACGAAGCTCCACTTGATTCGATTTTAAAAAGTTACGCCTTGCAGGAATATTGAAAAAAAGATTTTTTACTGAAATCGATGTTCCTTTTGGAGCTACACATACTTCTTGGAAAATGACTTCGCTACCTTCTATCTTCAAATGGGTAGCAATCTCCTCCTGTTCAGGTTTTGTCTGCATCTCCACATGTGCAATTGCAGCAATAGAAGCCAAAGCCTCACCACGGAATCCCTTGGTATTCAAGTTGAATAAATCCTCGGCCTTTTGGATTTTGGATGTCGCATGCCGTTCAAAACTCAATCGAGCATCGGTAGCACTCATACCCATACCATCGTCAATTACTTGGATGAGGACTTTTCCGCCGTCCTTAATAATAAGTTTTATAGCGATTGCCCCGGCATCAATGGCATTTTCCAATAGCTCTTTGACTACCGATGCTGGTCGCTGTACTACCTCCCCAGCAGCTATTTGATTGGCAACATGGTCTGGCAAAAGTTTTATGATATCCGCCATTAGCCCATATAGAATATAGATAAGTCAAAATCGATGATGTAGAGGAAAATCAAAATCAATACTGCCAAAATAACAATCATTCTTATTTTTATATTTCGGTCACCTTTGGTTTTTAAATCATCAATGGCCGAATTTAATTTTCTCTTTATTCCTCTTGGGGTATCAATGGTGCTTCGGTATTTATCAAATTTCGGTTCTATTTTATAAGGGTTGCCTTTTCCCTTATCGTCATAGAAACGTGGTTTATAGTCGTATTTTCTATTCTTACCCCTTCTCGTTATTTTGCTCAACATACCCATTGCTTCCAAAGTTACTTAAAATCAAAAAATATGCCGTAAACCTATTGCCAAAATTTGTTAACAGTCCATCAAAAAAAATATCGATAAATTAGTATGAAGAACACTACTTAAAATCAGGGTTACTTTCCCAGAGCAGCCATTTTTATCGAAGCGATAGCGGCTTCCGTGCCCTTATTACCATACTTCCCACCACTTCTATCTATAGCC
>JBATIW010000166.1:0-4800 GCA_049668005.1 Maribacter sp. | reverse complement strand
GTGCCAACAACTTCTTATCATGCATTGCTGTACTTTCCATAGGCGAAGCATCGCTCCATTTGGCGGTCAACGTCTCTTTGGCTTTCATGGCACGCCAGGTAGAACTGGCTAAAACGGCCACTTTATCACCAAATTTGATAACATCTACCACCCCATCCATTTCCTTGGTGATACTGTCATCAAAAGAATCCAACTTCTTTCCAAAAGAAGGTGGCCTCAAAACCGAAGCATACAGCATACCTTCTTTCTTATAATCCAGCCCAAATAATGGTTTGCCAGTAATAATTTCATCAATATCCACATTTTTGGCATCGGTACCGATTATTTTATAATCCTTGGGATCTTTTAAAGCCACATCTTCAGGAACTTCCAAAAGAGCAGCCTCTTTAACTACATCACCATAGCCCAAAGTCTCACCAGCAGCATTGGTTATTACACCTTGACTCGCACTGCATTCAGAGGCATCAACGGCCCATTGGGCTGCAGCGGCATTGACCAACATCTGCCTTGCGGTCGCACCCGTTTGTCGAAGGGGATCCCAACCAAATCTAATGGACTGGCTACCACCAGCTACTTGTCGGGTGTAATTATTTGTATCTAATTTCCCCTGAACAACATGTACCTGGTCCCAAGGAACATCAAGCTCCTCTGCTATAATCATTGGCATGGACGTCTTTACCCCTTGACCAATTTCAGGATTAGGGGCAAAAATGGTGACCATACCATTATCTGCAATTTTTATGAATGCATTAAAATCATTGAAATTTAATTTTGATATGTCGATTGGCATTTCTGCCTTAGGCTTACATGCAGTGAACAGGTTAAAGCCGATGAGCATTCCACCACCTGCAAGGGAAGATGTTCTTATGAATGCCCTTCTATTGAATTTTGAAGGTATTAGGGTTGACATGTTTTTGTTTTTTGAATTTGGATTAGTTCATTTTTTCTGCTGCAACAGCTACGGCCTCGTTAATTCGGCTATAAGAAGCACACCGGCAAATGTTGCCATTCATGGCATTTTTGATTTCCTCCCCGCTTGGATTCGGGTTCTTTTCCAAGAAGGCCGATGCGGTCATAATTTGACCTGCTTGGCAATAACCACATTGAGGCACATCAATCTCCTTCCAAGCCTCCTGTACCGGATGTGAACCATCTTCCGAAAGTCCTTCTATGGTAGTTATGCGCTTTCCTTCCATCTGTGCTACGGGCAAAAGACAACTTTGAACAGCACTTCCATCAATATGTACGTTACAGGTTCCGCATTGTCCTATTCCACAGCTGTACTTGGTCCCAACCAGTTCTAGGTGATCTCTTAAAACCCAGAGCAAAGGAGTATCTGCAGCTACTTCGACTGTTTGTGATTTACCATTGATTTTTAAATTGTATGTCGGCATTTTATATCTGTATTGAATTAGTTAATTAAATACATCCCAGAGTAGGGATTAAAAGGTCTATAAATCATGCAAATTGCATCTGCTTCTAAATTAATCAAAATAAAATTGGAAGCTTTTTTGAGGGTATAATTTTAACCTTTTTTTATGCTAATTCTTTTCAATGGAAATATGCTTAATCAATTTAAGCTATTACCTTATTTTTGCAAGGATGAACGAATCAAAATATATAAGTAGTTTACAGAATCCATTGATAAGGCAAATTGTGCTTCTAAACGAAAAATCAAGAGAAAGAAGAAATCTAGGATTATTTGTTCTAGAGGGAAAAAGAGAGCTCTCCATGGCCATTAAAGCCAATTATGAAATTGAAACGCTCCTTTATTTTCCGGAAATAATTCCTGAAGACAGCATGTTGAATCTTATAAAAGGAATAAAAAATAAGCCTGAATTGATTCAAGTTTCAAATGCCGTCTATCAAAAAATTGCCTACAGGGACTCCACGGAAGGGGCTATTGCTATTGTCAAACAAAAATCCCATGTATTGGATGGCCTGCATCTGAAAAATGACAACGCATTGATCCTTGTGGCCGAAGCACCGGAAAAACCAGGGAATATAGGGGCGTTACTACGTACTGCGGATGCAGCAAACTTAGATGCCGTACTAATTGCCAATCCTAAAGGAGATCTTTATAATCCCAATATCATTCGTTCGAGTATAGGTTGTGTGTTTACCAATAAAATTGCTCTTGGAAGCACCTCTGAAATTATAGAATTCCTTAAAGATAGGAATATAGACATCTATTGTGCGGCACTTTCCGCTTCGGAAAATTATACCAAAGTTAACTTTACAAAAGCAGCTGCAATTGTTGTTGGTACAGAATCAACTGGTTTATCAAATGAATGGCTTGAGGCTGCTGCACAAAACATCATCATACCCATGGAAGGTGAAATAGATTCAATGAATGTTTCAGTATCGGCTGCAATACTTATATTTGAAGCTAAACGCCAAAGGTCAATGTAGTGGCCCACTAAGTCCTTAATCAGATTACACCAAAAACAAACAATGACCCATACCCCCCTATTTTATATAATCATCGCAATCTTGTTGATCGAATTCATAATTGAAACCATCCTCGATTATTTAAATTCCAAACGCTATAATGATCTTGTCCCTGAAGAGTTACACGACGTTTACGATTCCGAAGAGTATAAAAAATCGCAGAACTACAAAATGACCAACTACAAATTTGGAATTTTGACTTCCAGTTTTTCTTTGATTTTGACCTTGGGCTTTTTATTCTTTGGAGGATTCGAATGGCTCGATAACATTTCTCGGGGTGTTTCAGATAATACTATTGTAATAGCCCTTGTATTTTTTGCAACTATCATGATTGGTAGTGATCTTATTACAACGCCCTTTGGCTATTACAAAACATTCGTCATCGAGGAAAAATTCGGTTTTAATAAGACCACAAAGACCACATTTGTTATGGACAAATTGAAAGGATGGCTGATGTTGGCGATAATTGGTGGAGGTATTACTGCGCTGATAATTTGGATTTTTGAATGGGCAGGCACCAACTTTTGGATGTATGCCTGGGCCGTGGTAGCCGCATTCACATTATTCATGAATCTTTTCTACAGTAAATTGATTGTACCTTTATTTAACAAACAAAAACCTTTGGAAGAAGGAAGTCTAAAGCGCAAAATAGAGTCCTATGCCCATAAAATCGGATTTGAACTAAAAAATATTTTCGTCATTGATGGTTCTAAAAGATCAACCAAAGCGAATGCCTATTTTTCTGGTTTTGGTAAAGAAAAAAGAATCACGCTCTATGACACCTTGATCAATGATTTGGAGGAAGATGAAATCGTTGCTGTTTTAGCCCATGAGGTAGGGCATTACAAACGAAATCATATTATTTTCAATATTGTAACATCTATATTGTTAACAGGATTCACTTTGTTTCTTTTATCCTTATTTATTAATAATCCGGAGGTTTCAAAAGCAATAGGTGTTTCAAAACCTAGCTTTCATGCAGCTCTAATTGGTTTCGGCATTCTTTATAGCCCTATATCCGAAATAACAGGTTTGGTCATGAATTATCTTTCCCGAAAGTTTGAATTCCAGGCCGATGATTATGCGAAAAATACATTTGCGGCAAAACCCCTAATAACATCACTCAAGAAGCTTTCCAAGAACAGTTTGAGCAACCTTACCCCCCACCCTGCTTACGTTTTCATGCATTATTCACATCCTCCCTTAATCGCACGTGTCAAGAATTTAAAGGCATAGTTTTTGTTGTGTATTGATAAGGATTGTGGTAATTTTATTTTAGTATGACGCAAGCGACAATAGAAAAAGAAAACAAGGAAATTGCAAAGCAATACAAGGAATTGCTTCGAATTAGTTATCAGACCTTGTCAGATGATGACAAAGCATTAATTCGTCAAGCCTTTGAAATTGCAGTTGATGCACATAAGGAACAGCGCAGAAAATCTGGGGAAGCCTATATTTTCCATCCAATCGCCGTGGCTAAAATCGTGGCATCGGAAATTGGTCTTGATGCCGTATCCATTGCCTCTGCCCTTCTCCATGACGTGGTTGAGGATACAAATTATACGCTTGATGATATTGAGCGTATGTTTGGTGAGACGATAGCACGTATTGTTGACGGACTCACAAAAATAGGACATCTTAAAAAGGAGATGAATATATCGCAACAAGCGGAAAATTTCCGTAAAATGTTGCTAACACTTCATGATGATGTTCGGGTGATTATCATTAAGATCGCCGACCGATATCACAATATGCTTACCCTCGATGCCATGCCTGAACACAAGCAAGTGAAAATGGCATCTGAAACCCTTTATATTTATGCTCCTTTGGCGCATCGTATTGGTTTATACAACATTAAAACCGAGCTTGAGGATTTAAGTTTAAAATACACCGAACCCGAGGTTTATCTGGATATTTCAAGTAAGATCGAGGAAAGCAAGGAAGACCAAAGAGCCTATATAGATGACTTTACCAATGTAATTTCGGATTCATTGGATAAGGAAGCGCTCAATTACGACATTAAAGGTCGAATGAAATCCATTTTCTCTATCCGAAAGAAGATGAACGTGCAGAATGTTTCTTTTGATCAGATCTACGACAAATTTGCGATTCGAATAATCTATAAGTCGGACAAGGCCAATGAGAAATTCCTGGCTTGGAAAATTTACTCGATTGTAACAGATCACTTTACGCCGAATCCTGTTCGTTTGCGCGATTGGATTTCTTCACCAAAATCCACGGGGTATGAAGCATTGCACATAACCGTAATGGGACCTAAAGGCAAATGGGTCGAGGTGCAGATACGAAGTGAACGAATGCATGAAATTGCTGAAAAAGGATATGCAGCAC
>JBATIW010000165.1:0-3657 GCA_049668005.1 Maribacter sp. | reverse complement strand
ATTGAAATGTGGAAAGAAGCATTGCAGCGAAGTGCTCCAGAAATTCCTATCTATAATTATTTGGAAGAGCATCCTAAGGAAAATATTAAGATGGCCTTAGTCTGGAAACATCCTGCTGGTGCAATAAAAGGGTATCCAAATCTAGAATGCATTGCCTCAAGTGGGGCAGGGGTTGATTTCCTGTTTGAGGATAAAGAACTTCCCACCAATATTCCCATTACCCGTATTGTCGATGAATATTTGGCAAAAGATATGTCAGAGCATGTGATTGCCTTGGTTTTCGGTCATCTTAAAAATTTAAATCAATATAAAGTTGACCAATTCAATAAAGTCTGGAAGCCCATAGACTACCAAAGAATTGAGGATGTAACTATAGGAATTATGGGTCTTGGTGTTTTGGGTAAGGTTTTGGCAGAGGATTTAGTTGAATTCGGATTTAAAGTCCAAGGATGGTCTGGTTCCGAAAAAAACCTAGCTGGCATTAGAACATTTGCGGGGGACCAGGAACAAAAGACTTTCTTGAATTCGACCCAAATTTTAGTTTGCTTATTGCCTTTGACAAAAGAAACCTCGGGTATATTAAATAGCGATTTATTCTCGCAATTGCCAAAGGGCGCACATATCATCAATGTTGCCCGAGGTGGGCATCTTGTTGATAATGACCTTTTACAGATGTTAGACAACAAACATCTCTCAGGTGCTAGTCTGGATGTTTACCATCAAGAACCGTTGCCAACCAATCATCCGTTTTGGGAACATCCTAAAGTACATATGACACCACATTATGCCAGTGTTTCTGATACAAATTCTGTTGTACCACAGATTTTAGAGAATTATAGACGCCTCGAAAGTGGGCAAGAACTTCTGAATCTTGTGTCAAAAACCAAAGGATATTGATTTTGTTTATTATATTGGACTGAGTGTCATTTCGACCAATGGGAGAAATCACATTCAACTTTTATCCCTGAACTCCAAACTTCAATCAATGTTTATATTTTTTAAGTATTTCTCCGTTTAAATTTCGTACAGGGTTTTATTTCTGTTAATTTTGCAAAATTGTGCCCTTACGAAGCGCAAAAAAGAAAGGAATTGTAGAACAGCACAAATTTACCTGTTTGGAAATACAAAATAATACCACGGAAAAGACGCTTTACGATTATCAATTGGAGGACCTTAATAAGATATTCAATTATCTTGAGGAATCCCCGGATAATGTTAATCTCCTATATCAATTGCCGACCGGTGGCGGGAAGACAGTCGTTTTTTCTGAAATTGCAAAAAGATATATTTCACAGTCCAATAAGAAAGTTGTTGTACTTACGCATAGAATCGAACTGAGTCAGCAAACTTCAAAGATGCTCGACGGTTTTGGCGTTAAGAACAAGATCATCAATAGCGAGGTCAAGGAACTCAAGGACCAAGATGAGTTTATGTGTTTTGTGGCTATGGTAGAGACCCTAAACAACAGGCTGCAAGAAGAAAAGATCGAAATAAACAATATTGGTCTTGTAATTATCGATGAGGCTCACTATAATTCATTTCGCAAGCTTTTTAAATATTTTGAAAATGCAGTGATTCTTGGCGTTACGGCCACGCCGCTAAGTTCTAATATCAAACTTCCGATGAAAGACAATTATCAGAAGTTGATCGTAGGCAAATCAATCGCTTCGCTTATTGACAAGAAATTCTTGTCCAAGGCCAATATGTTCAATTACGATGTAAGCTTGCAAAGCTTAAAATTGGGTATAAATGGGGATTACACGGTAAAATCGTCGGATGAACTTTATGGTAATCAGAGTATGTTGGGCAAATTAGTGAATGCCTATAACGAAATTTCAAAAGGGAAGAAGACCCTCATTTTCAACAATGGTATAAATACTTCCATATATGTTTATGAGACCTTTAAAAAGGCAGGGTATAACATACGTCATTTAGACAATAAAAATAGCGCTTCTGAACGAAGGGAAATTTTAGATTGGTTTGCGAACACTCCAGATGCTATTCTAACTTCGGTTAGTATTTTGACCACTGGTTTCGATGAGCCTACGGTTGAGACTATAATGTTAAATAGGGCAACCCGCTCATTGACCCTTTATTTTCAGATGATAGGTCGTGGTTCAAGGGTATTGCCCAATAAGGAAGAATTCACAGTGGTTGATCTGGGAAACAATGTCGCTCGTTTTGGTATGTGGGATGCGCCTATTGATTGGCAAGAGATTTTCCATTTTCCTGATTTCTATTTGGAAAATATTAAAAACGACGAAGAAATTGAACGGGAGTTTGTTTATGAAATGCCAGCGGAATTAAGGGCTAAGTTCTCCAAATCTGCGAACATAGAATATGATGTTAAGGCCGAATACAAGAAAATTTTTGCACAAGGCCTTAAATCAAGGATTGTTTTGGAAAAGAGTATTGAACAACATGCGACGATTTGTGTCGAGAATTCTGAGGATGTGTTCGATGCCCGTATTTTGGCTAAATCATTGAAGGAGGAGATTGCCTATAGGGTCCGTTTATATTCGTACTGTATCATGAACAATACCAAGAATTACAAGGAATGGCTAGAGGAAGATTATGAACGTAAATTGCGTTCTGCGATTTCTCGAATGTTCGCTGAAATGATGTAGTTTTAAAGTTGGCAGTTGCAGTTATTAGTAAGCAGTTGCTCTAATCACTGGGCATTAACAGCGTTTATGGCAGAAAAACAGATCCTTATCATTGGCTACACTTGGCCCGAACCCACTACCACTGCTGCCGGTGGCCGTATGATGCAGCTTATTTAATTTTTCCAATCAAAAAATTACGGCATTACCTTTGCCAGCACCGCAACCAAGAGCGAATATTCCATAGATTTAAACACCTTCCATATTGAAACTGAAAACATTGTATTGAATGATTCCAGTTTTGATGCATTTATAAAAAATTTGAACCCTGACATTGTATTGTTTGACCGTTTTTTGACCGAAGAACAGTTTGGATGGCGCGTAGCTGAATTTGCACCGGAAGTACTGAGGATTCTTGATACCGAAGATTTGCATTCCCTCCGTCAGGTACGCGAAAAGTTATTTAAATTGAACAGCGCATTTACGCCTACCAAATGGTTGCAAAGCAATATTACCAAACGCGAGATCGCTTCCATGTATCGATGCGACCTTTCGATCATTATTTCAACCTATGAAATGGACTTGCTTTTAAATGAGGTTAAGATGGACAAAAGGCTGTTATTGCATCTCCCATTTCAATTGGATAAAATTGATAATGCCAAAATAGCTGCTTGGCCAAACTTCAATACACGTAAAGATTTTATTTGCATCGGTAATGGAAAGCATGCTCCCAATATCGATGCCATTGTATGGCTGAAAAATGAGATATGGCCACTGATTCGGAAATCAATGCCAAACGCCAATCTATATATTTATGGAAGCTATCTACCAGAGCATATAAAACAAATGCATAATCCAAAAGCTGGTTTTCATGTTGAGGGCTGGACTGAAAGTGTTGCTGCAGTAATTGGGCAGAGCCGAGTTAACTTGGCGCCCTTACGTTTTGGCGCAGGAATCAAAGGGAAGTTGATCGATGCCATGCAATGTGGTACGCCAAGCATCACAACGGCAATTGGTGCTGAAGGAATGCATGGCGTATTACCCTGGAGTGGAT
>JBATIW010000164.1:0-15838 GCA_049668005.1 Maribacter sp. | reverse complement strand
GGATATGGCTACATTTGCGCAATGCAAAAGGAAAATGTAAAACCCAATTTCGAATTCGTCGCCCTAATGGCCGCGTTGATGTCTATAGTGGCTTTGGCTATTGATGCTTTATTGCCTGCCATCGCGAAAATCGGGATTTCTATAAATAGTTTAGACGCTACTGACAATCAGTTGTTGATTACCATGATTTTTTTGGGATTGGGCATTGGTCAATTGTTTTTTGGCCCATTATCCGATTGCTATGGTAGAAAGCCAATGGTATATGCAGGTTTTGTTGTATTTACAACGGCAAGTATAATTTGTGTTTTGGCCCCTTCTTTGGAAGTGATGATAATAGGCAGGATTCTTCAAGGAATTGGTTTATCTGCTCCTCGAACAATTGCTATCTCCATAATTCGTGACACTTACAAAGGGGATTATATGGCAAAAGTGATGTCTTTCGTTACAGCATTTTTTATTTTGATTCCGGTTGTGGCCCCTGCCATAGGCAAAGCTATTATGGACGTTTTTGGCTGGGAAGCGATTTTCTACCTTCAATTATTATTCGCCCTGGTTATTGGTATTTGGTTTTGGAGAAGACAGCCAGAGACTTTACATCCTGAATATAAAGTCACCTTTTCAAGCCATGTTTTTTTAGATGGGTTAAAGGAGTTGGTTAAGTATAAGGAAACCCTCGCTTTTACGATTGTTTCAGGACTTATTACAGGTTCGTTCTTGGTATATCTAAGTGCTTCACAACATGTCTTTGAAGATCAATATGGATTGGTGGAAGAATTCCCCTATATTTTTGCTGGACTTGCAATCTCAATAGGCTTGGCAACATTCTTGAATGGCACTTTAGTATTAAAATTTGGAATGCGAAAACTGGCGTTTACGGCGCTTATCTTTTTTAGCGGCTTTGCAATCCTTTATGTACTTCTCTTTTGGAACTCTGATAACCCTAGCCTGATTGTATTGATTGGGTTTTTAGCGGTACAATTCTTCTGTTTGGGTTTTGTTTGGGGAAACCTTAGATCTATCGCCATGGAACCCATTGGTCATATTGCAGGAATTGGTGCAGCGATAACAGGTTTTATTTCAACCTTACTATCAATCCCTATCGCGGCATATGTGGGCAGTTTTGTACAGGAAACAGTTTTACCTATGTTCATTGGTTTGGCTATTTGCGGACTACTTTCAATTGGAGTTTTTTTAATTATGCGCAGACAGGCTTCAAAACAACCAAAACTTTTTGCCTAGATAGTATAGTAAAAGCCTAAACCGCTCCTTAGGATGCACTAAGAAACGGTTTCATAGGTTTCAATTGCTATTAAACTAAATTGGATTATAGAGCATTCTTGATGATTTCCTCTACAACCTCAGGATTCAATAAGGTACTGATATCCCCAAGGTCGGAAGTGTCCTTGCCTGCGATTTTTCGTAAAATTCGTCGCATGATCTTTCCGCTTCTTGTTTTAGGTAGTCCAGTTACAAATTGAATTTTGTTCAACTTGGCAATTGGACCAATATGCTCGGTAATCTGTTGATTGATTTCCCTACGGAGATCATCTTTATCACGTACTTCACCAGCTTCTTTAAGGATAACATAGCCATACAGGGCATTTCCCTTTATATCATGGGGGAAACCAACAATCGCGGATTCGGCAACAGCTGGGTGTTCGTTTATTGAATCTTCGATTGGTGCCGTACCTAAATTATGGCCGGAAACAATGATCACATCATCAACCCTACCGGTAATTCTGTAATACCCAACGGCATCCCTACTTGCTCCATCTCCCGTAAAGTACATGTTCTTATATGCTGAAAAATAGGTGTCTCGATAGCGTTCATGGTTGCCCCAAATGGTTCTGGCAATCCCTGGCCACGGGAATTTAATGCACAGTCTCCCTTCTACTTGATTACCTTTTAATTCCTGACCATTTTCATCCATCAATGCTGGCTGTACGCCAATGAATGGTAAGGTCGCAAACGTAGGTATTGTAGGCGTTACATAGGGGATGGGCGAGATCATAATTCCACCTGTCTCTGTTTGCCACCAAGTGTCGACAACTGGACTACGATTTTTACCCACATTATAATTATACCAATGCCAAGCATCCTCATTAATGGGTTCACCCACTGTACCCAAGACCTTTAAGGATGATAAATCATATTTTTCTACGAATTCCAAGTTCTCTTTAGCTAAGGCTCTAATAGCGGTTGGGGCAGTATAGAATTGGTTTACCTTATGTTTTTGGACCACCTCCCAGAAGCGACCATAATCCGGATAGGAAGGAACCCCTTCGAACATTACCGTGGTGGCACCATTTGCCAATGGGCCATAAACAATGTAGGAGTGCCCGGTTATCCAGCCAATATCAGCAGTACACCAATACACATCATCTTTTTTATATTGGAAAATATTCTTAAATGTATAAGCAGTAAAAACCATATAGCCTCCGCAGCTGTGAACCATGCCTTTTGGTTTGCCTGTTGATCCGGAAGTGTACAGAA
Source organism: Maribacter sp. (assembly GCA_049668005.1). GTDB lineage: Bacteria > Bacteroidota > Bacteroidia > Flavobacteriales > Flavobacteriaceae > Maribacter_A. The sequence goes on along the minus strand of JBATIW010000164.1, from coordinate 13,345 downwards.
TGAAAAGCAAATCTTCCGCATCCATGATTTCTGCGGGGCAGTCTGCGCTGGCATCCTTCATAAGCGGCGCCAACCACTTATCACGACCTTTTTTCATATTAATGTTACTATTAATACGTTTGGCAACAAGTACCGTATCAACGCCAGGACAATAATCCAAAGCTGTGTCAACAATACCCTTTAAATCAATGGTTTTGTTTCCGCGATAAGAACCATCCGAGGTAAGAACCAATTTACAGTCGGAATCATTTATTCTGGTGGCAAGGGCGCTCGAGGAAAAACCTGCGAAAACGACTGAATGAATCGCACCGATTCGGGCACATGCCAATACCGATATAGCCAATTCTGGAATCATAGGAAGATAAATGCAGACCCTATCTCCTTTTTTAATGCCATTTTCCTTAAGAACATTAGCCATTCTGCAGACTTTTTCATGCAATTGCCCATAAGTAATATGTTGGGCCTCTTCAGCGGGATCGTTAGGTTCAAAAATAATTGCGGTCTTATCTCTACGGATTGTCAAATGCCTGTCAATGCAATTCTCGGTAATGTTCAATTTTGCGCCTTGAAACCATTTTACGTCGGGTTTAGTAAAATCCCATTCCAATGCCTTGTCCCATTTTTTGCGCCATAGAAAATGTTCCTCTGCGATTTCTTCCCAAAAAACCTCAGGGTTTCGAACTGACTTTCTATAAACTTGAAAGTATTCCTCTAAATGTTTAATGTGGTAGTTACTCATTTTAATTGTTTTTAGGTGGTTCCTACATTATATGTTTTGTGCACGTATGCTATTTTTTCGATTATTTTATGGTATAAATTGGCGATGGCCTTTGCAAGCATGATTATCGCCATTCCAACCTTATAATTTACGGAGAAATATTCCGAATCTTGCTTTCGTTCTACCAACTATAAAGTTAATCATAAATGATGGTATTTTGTCTTCTGACAGCATCTTTTATATGCTGAGTAAGACATGGAAAGCCCAAATTCAATCTACCGTCCATGAACCACTTCTGATAATCAATATCTCCTTTTGAAAAATTGTTTTTTGGTTGTTTGTACCAAACCAATTATTGTGCTTGTTTATTCCAAAATTGCTCTGGAATTTCGAAACTCTTTTTATAGAATTCCTGATATTTCATGACTTGGGTTTACTAGAATTAAACAGTCCAAACCAATTGGGATTAAGCACCTTCAGTTTGATGAGCACCCATAGAATGACAACAAAGCAAACGCCCATTACAATTGAGTTCATAGGACTAATTGGGGTTTCGCTCTCATATTTAAAACGCAGATACAAGGAAACAACGGCATATACACAGATAAAGAGATCCGATGCCAATGGTTTAAGACGTAATTTCATTTTAACTGACTTTTATTAGACATAGGTGTTGTTTGCATACAAACCAATGATTAACTAAGTAGTCCAAGTATTTCTGAAACTATCTTTTTTACTGAAAACGGCTTGGTTAAATATTTATCAGCTCCAAGTTTTATGCCTTTTTCAATATCTGAAACTTTATTTTTAGCTGTTAAGAACACGACCTTGGTGTTCTTGAGCATTTCACTGTTCTTTATGTGTTCCAATGTTTGGAAACCATCTACATTGGGCATCATTATATCCAATAAAACAACATCAGGCACATTGCTTTGTAAAATATGTAGTGCCTCGCTACCATCTCTCGCAATATATACTTCAAAATCCTGTTTTTTGAAAGCATATTCCAAAGTCATTACAATATTTGGTTCGTCATCGACTATCAATATTTTTTTCATTGCCAATAGTGATTACAAATTAGTTAAAAGGTAGCTTAAAACCAAAGGTTGAGCCAGCTTTAATGCCTTTTTTCACCCAAATTGAATACTAACAAAAAAGGAACATTCAAAATCAATAACATGCCTATAGATAGGATTATCAATTTTTGCTCATGGCGTTTTTTCATTTCAAAATGCTATAAATATTAATATAAGAAAAAAGCCGTGTCCCAAAAGTGAAGCACTGCCTTTTACAGTAATCAATTGACTTGTTTTAATGGTTGCTAGCTTCCCCGGCGGCGCTAGGAATTCTTATATTTTCTACCATTTCTTGAACATTTTCAGGTGGTGGCGAAGTCATTCTCGAAACCACAAGAGATACAATAACATTGATAATCATTGCAACAGTACCAAATCCTTCTGGTGAGGTGCCGAACCACCATTCACTCGCTGGTCGCGCATCCATAACACCAATTAGACCGGTTTTATAACGAATCATGTAGAACAACATCAATGTAATTCCAACGATCATACCTGCAATAGCACCTTTGCTATTCATTCTTTTGTCGAAAATCCCCAAAATAATGGCTGGGAAAAATGAGGCAGCGGCAAGACCAAAAGCTAGTGCGACCACCGCAGCGACGAACCCGGGCGGATATATTCCAAAAATACCTGCGATAATGATTGCGAACAAAATAGCGATACGTGCTGCCATTAATTCTCCCTTTTCAGAAATATCTGGTTTGATTTGCTTTTTTATCAAATCATGGGATATCGAAGTAGAAATCACCAATAATAATCCCGCTGCTGTTGACAAGGCTGCCGCCAAACCACCCGCTGCAACCAATGCGATTACCCAGTTTGGTAAATTAGCGATTTCAGGATTTGCAAGAACCATGATATCCCTATCAACATAAAGCTCATTTGATGAAGTATTGGCATTTGATATTAGACGTTCACCATTTGCTCCACGAGCATCCGTAAATGCTGGTTTTTTTCCTTCTAAAGCACTACCGGCAACATATTGAATTTTTCCGTCACTATTCTTATCAGCCCAAGCAATTAAACCTGTGTCTTCCCAATTTTTAAACCATTGGGGAATTTCCTTATACGCCTTGTTATCCACAGTTTCGATGAGGTTTGTTCTTGCAAAAACAGCGATTGCAGGTGCAGTTGTGTATAATATAGCAATGAACAATAAAGCCAAACCTGCTGATTTACGTGCATCTTTCACTTTAGGCACTGTAAAGAACCTAACAATTACATGCGGTAATCCTGCTGTACCTGCCATTAGTGCAAGCGTAATCGCAAAAACATCCCAAGTTGATTTTGTTCCGCTGGTATATTCGTTAAAGCCTAGTTGTGTATGTAATGCATCCAATTTATCCAAAAGAAAAGCTCCACCTTCAAGCTTAGCACCCATTCCTATTTGTGGAATTGGATTCCCGGTCATTTGAAATGAAATAAAAATAGCAGGAACCATAAAAGCAAAAATCAGTACACAATATTGTGCAACTTGCGTATAGGTAATCCCTTTCATTCCTCCTAAAAAAGCAAATACAAGAACAACGGCCATTCCGATGATAACCCCTATATTGATATCGACTTGTAAGAATTGTGAAAATACAATTCCCACGCCTCTCATTTGCCCTGCTACATAAGTAAACGAAACTATCAAGGCACAAATAACCGCAACGGTCCTCGCCGTATTTGAGTAATATCTATCTCCAATAAAGTCAGGTACTGTAAATTTCCCGAATTTCCTAAGATAGGGTGCGAGGAGTAGTGCAAGAAGCACATATCCACCGGTCCACCCCATAAGATAAACCGAACCATCATACCCGGCAAAAGAAATGATTCCGGCCATAGAGATGAATGATGCGGCGCTCATCCAATCTGCTGCGGTGGCCATTCCGTTAGCCAACGGGGAAACACCGCCACCAGCAATATAAAATTCCTTAGTTGACCCCGCTCTTGCCCATATGGCAATTCCAAAATAAAGGGTAAAAGTAATCCCAACTAAAATCCAAGTCCATAATTGAACACTCATAATTTTTTTTTGGTTAGTTCTTAGATTACTCGTCGTAACCGTATTTTTTATCTAGTTTGTTCATTAATCGCACGTAAACAAAGATCAGTATAACGAAAACATAGATTGATCCCTGCTGTGCAAACCAGAATCCTAATTTGAACCCCCCTAATCGAATCCCATTAAGGGTTTCCCTGAAGAGTATTCCCGCTCCGTAGGACACCAAAAACCATATTGAAAGTAGTATTATCAGATACTTTAGGTTTTCTTTCCAATACGCGGTTGCGTTTTTTTGTTTTTCACTCATAGTTTTTTTTATAGATAAATCATTGCTTGAAGGGTAATGGTTTCCACATCAGCATCCCCAAATTTTTGGTTTTTGTATTCCAAGGTCAATTTGGAGTTATGCCCACTAAGATATGCATTCGCACCAATTCCTAGTATATTCCTATTGTCATCTACAGCATCATAGCTGTTTGAGGCAAATGAAACGTATGGCTGGAATCTGGTTTTCGTTATATTACCTGCGAATACATATCCTATATGCGAATATACCATACTGCCTGTTCCATATGCACTGAACAGATAATCGGTGCCATAATCATTAATCTGGTATGTGGCATAGGCCGTTAAGGCGCTACCATCCCAACCAAGTGGAGTATCGTAAAAAGCGTCAACAGCGAAAATTTTGACATCTTGCTGCTCCAGGTTCCCCGTGGCATCTGCGATAACAGATCCAGCTGGATGAAGAAAGAAACCAGCCCCGACATTGAATATCCTTTCACCTCCTAAGCAAGTGCCATTCTTGTATGGTAAGAAATTGGATTCTTGATTCAAAAAGTTGAAGTCAAAGTAACCAGCATAAGCTTTTCCAGCATCTTTGGAACCTAGTAATCGTTTACCGGCATAGATTGCAGGGCCACCATTTTCAGGTGTTCTTGTGTCTAGACTATTTGTTATTGCGTCATTGATTGCTATGCGATATTGAAGTTTACCAAAATTACCCTTGGCGAAAACACCCAAATGTCTAGCAAACTGATCTGATAGGCCGAGCGTAGACCATGACTGTCTATTGTTGTCCAAAGTCATGAAGTTCAATGTACTTTGATTGTTCAATCTTGAAATTCCATTGTAATAATGCAGTCCGCCACCAACAACATGGTCTTTGCCGACATTGTACTGTGCCCACACGCCATGAAAGAATAATTGGGAGCCTTCTCCTTTGCCAATCGGTGAAAGCGTCTCACTATTTAGACTATTGAGTCCAAAGTGGGTCAAAATCATGAATTTTTTATTGATTTGTGCAAACATCAGTGCTCTTGCCCGGCGCAGATTAAAACTGGTATTGCTCACATCATCAGGTACATCAACATTGTAGGTGCCTTGGACCTGAGCCCATGAAATTAATCGTAGGTATTTATCGCCATTTTCATCGAACTTCATTTTAAAACCACCATTATAATCTGGTGATCCTTGTGAATACATAAGCTGAAAAGAGCAAAACACCCCTAACAGTAGTATAAATCGCTTCTTCATAAGTTTTAAGGGTTTAGTTCGTAACAAATTGGTTTTGTGTGCTTTGCAAAGTTCCCAAAAAGAATGCATCAATAAAAAAATAATATATATATATGTTAATTAAATATAGTTAATCTCTAAAACGTTCCCATTTTATAAGCATGAATTTATCACCAAGCTCAGTAATCACTACTCCGGCGCCAGACAAGTTATTAGTGTCTTGAAAATAACTGGAAAGCTCATTTGCATTTAAAATCTTATAGCTAGGATGATATTCAGGATTGTAAGGTCGTTTGATGTTGTATTTCTTTACCCAGTTCATAATGCTTACATGTGAAATGCCCAAAATACGTTCAATTTCTCGATATGACAAGCCCTCTAAGTACAATTGTAAAGCCTTGTTTACGTAATATCCATCAATGCTTTTACCTATTTTATTGACTGAGAAGAAATAGGTACAGGACTTGCATTTATAGCGTTGTCTTTGATCAATGATTCCGCTTTTTATATATCGTTCTGAACCGCAATTGGGACATGCATTAATTTTCATATATATTAATTTAGCATAAATATAGTAAATTAGCAATTAAGTGAGAATTGCCTGTATTATTGAACCTGAATTATGTATTATTGAGTTGGAAAGAAATTCTCTAATTCTAGTACCTTTAAGATTGGTTATTTATGAATAATATGACAACATTCTGGTTTTAAGCTGCCTTCAATACTTAATTTTATAGTATGAAAAATACCATTGCCGAACGTATCTATGATTTTCTAAAGGATTTCCCTCCTTTTAACGCATTGGAAAGTGATCAATTGATGACTGTTTGTGAAAATGTTAGAGTGGGTTATTATGAGAAGGATAATTTTGTTTTTGAAAAGGGTGATGAACTGCATGATTCTTTTTATGTTGTGAAAGATGGCGCAGTCGGAATTTTTAGGGATAGCGATATCTTAGTCGACGAATGTGATGAGGGAGATATTTTTGGATTAAGGGCAATCATTCGAAAAAGTAAGTATAGGCTTAGTGCTCAGGCAATTGAAGAGAGTATCGTGTATAGTATATCTTCACAACTTTTGGAAGAATTTATAACCACAAATGTACATGCGAACAAGTTTTTAATGGCAAGTTTCGCATCAAATACTTTAAATGCTTACATCGATAATAGTAATGGCAGTTTGTATGCACAAGAAGGGGAATTCGACCAGAATACAGAACATCTTGCCCATATACAGAATGTACAGTTTACGAGGGCGCCAGTTACTTGTGATGAAAACACCAATGTTGAAATTGCCGCTGTGACAATGACAGAGAAAAGGGTAGGCTCAATAATTATCACTAAGGACAATAAACCCAAGGGTATCATTACAGATAAGGACCTCCGTACTAAAATTGCTACTGGTAAATGCAATATATCAGAAAAGGTTACTCAAATCATGAGTTCTCCCGTTATAACAATTTCTGAGGTTACCTCAATTGCCGAAGCTCAAATAACCATGCTTAGAAATAAGATCACCCATCTTTGTATCACAAGAGATGGCACGATTGAGTCTGAACTTGTTGGGGTATTATCTGAACATGATATTGTTATTTCGCACAGCAATAATCCATCATTCTTGATCAAGGAAATTAAAAGAGCACAAAATTCAGAAAAACTCAAGAGTATTCGCCGAAAGACCCAAGGACTTATGCAACGTTATCTTGATCAGCACATACCAGTGTTTCTAGTCTCTAAAATTGTTTCTGCCATAAATGAGACCATATGCCAAAAGGCTATTGAGCTTTCATTGGTTGAATTAGATCAAACTGCCCCGGTTTCATTTTCATGGCTTTCTCTAGGAAGCCAGGGTAGGAGGGAACAATTGCTTATGACAGATCAAGATAATGCATTGGTTTTTGCTGATGTTCCAGTTGGGAAATATGAGGAAACCAAATCTTATTTTCTAAAGCTGGCAATCTTGGTTACTGAAAAATTAAATGATGTTGGTTTTGAAATGTGCCCTTCGGATGTGATGGCGAGGAACCCCAAATGGTGCTTATCAGTTAGTGAATGGAAGGCACAGTTCAATGATTGGATTACCAAACCCGATGAGGACAAGATCATGCTTTCTACAATTTTCTTCGATTATGATAAGGTTTACGGTGATAGCGAACTTGTTGGTCAAATGTCTGATAGTATTTTTGATTCAATCGACACGTATGAAATATTTTTGAACTTTCTTGCGTTAAACGCAATGAAAAATCCACCGCCTTTGAGTTTCTTTAGGCAATTTCTTGTTGAGCATGGTGGCGAACATAAAGATATGTTCGACATTAAAGCACGGGCTATAATGCCTTTGGTTGATGCTGCAAGATTATTGGTTCTTTCAAAAAATATCAAGGATTGTAATAATACAGTTCTAAGATTCCAAAAACTTGCAGACCTGGAGCCACAAAATAAGGACCTTTACAATGCATGCATAGATGCCTTCAAAATCTTATTGCGCTTCAGGACAATAGAGGGATTAAGACTTGGTGATTCCGGAAGATTCATAGATCTTAAATCTTTGAGTAAATCAGATCGCTTAAAATTGAAAGGATGTTTTGGTCCGATCAAAGATATTCAGGAGTTGATTAGAGTACGTTTTAACCTATCACAGATGATGTAAATGTTCAGCAGGATTTTTAATAAAAACATGCCTGAATTTTGGAAGGATTATAAGGCTCATTTCAAAAACAAACCTCCGCAACGGATCGATGAGGTTCGATTTATTGTCTTTGATACAGAAACAACTGGCTTGGATATTGACATTGACCGTATTTTAGCAATTGGAGCTATTTCAATTTATAAAAGCGAGATGGATGTAGCTGATTCTCTTGAATTATACTTAGAACAAGAAATATTTAATGCTGATTCAGTAGAAATCCATGGAATATTAAAAGAAGGTAATATGGTCAAGCAAACAGAAAAAGAGGCTATCATTTCATTTTTGGAATATGTCAAAAACGCCGTTTTAATCGCCCATCATGCTGCGTTTGATGTTGCAATGATCAACGCAGGTTTGAAAAGAATGGGTTTACCAAAATTAAAGAACAAAGTTCTTGATACTGGCATACTGTTCAAGAAAACCAATCTCTCTAAGAATAAGGAAAAACACTATTCCCTTGATCAACTAAGTGATGCTTTTAATCTTAGAAAGCATGACCGTCATACCGCCTCTGGCGACGCTTTTCTTACAGGATTGATATTCCTTAAAATAATATCCAACTTAAAAAAATCGAGAAACACAAAATTGAATGACCTTTTTTTTAATTCCGATAGAAGGGGCTTGCTCTAAAATATGCTATCTGACTTTCTTAGCTAGGAAGGTAAACAACTCCACTGGAAGAGTCCCTCTTTGCACCGGTTACCGAACATAGGACATTGACTTCCTTTTCCATTCTTAAAACCCCCATTAATGCAAAAACAAGGGCCTCTTTATTCTCGATCAGCTTTTTGGCGGGTACAATAACTTCAATATTTGCCCCTAACTTTTTCTTTAAAATTTCAATAAGGAAATCATTTAATGCGCCACCACCGGTTACCAATAAAGTAGACCTTGTGCCGTCTGTGTTATTTTTTACCTGAATGTCAATTTGTTCACACAAATGATGGATGGAAGTATGTAGCAAATTTTCAATGGAATCCTTAGTTGTTTCAATTATGGGAGCCACTTTTTGTGTAAACCACTCATACCCTGTAGATTTTGGAAATGGCAATTTATAGTATTCCAAAGCATTCAATTGTTGAAGCATTAATGGATTAATAGCACCGCTGCTGGCCAATTGGCCTCCTTTGTCGTATTGCAAATCAATTTTTTGGGTAATGTGATTTAAAATCATATTGGCCAGTCCAATGTCATAGGCAATGCGTTTGCCATTTTTATCAAAGGAAATATTACTGATTCCGCCAAGGTTTAAACAGAAATCAAAATGACCAAAAAACAAGGTATCACCAATTGGGACCAAAGGTGCTCCTTGCCCGCCAAGTGATACATCATTGGCACGAAAATCGCACACAACCTTGCAAGCACTTTCATTGGCTAAATGCTGTCCGGAACCAATTTGGTAGGTAAGGCCATTTTCCGGTTGGTGATGCGTGGTATGTCCATGACTCGCAATAAAATCAACATGCAAATTATTTTCTTTAATGAATGTTTTCACTTGTTCGCCTAACCAGAGGCCATAGGTATTGTTGAAAATTAAAAGCTCATCGGCAGGAAGAAAAATCGACTTCTTCAATTTTTCTTTCATCCCTGAAGTGTAATTGACAGCTTTGGTTTGTTCAATACTATACTCCCATCCTTCCAATGTTTTGGAAATATGACAGAATGCAAGGTCAAGTCCGTCTAGTGAAGTGCCGGACATTAATCCTATAACTTTATATGTTTTCATTTCCAGTTACGGTTTTATTGAATTTCAGTTGAACTAAAGTGAAAGATAAATAGATTCAATTTCAATGTTGTAAAAAATGCATTTCTTTTTTTAATTGAATACCTTTATTAAAATTGCCTTATTCTCATAAAGCCTCATTGATAAGATAATTTCTTACGGTTTTATTCCATTGTTTTTTGACAAATTCATATTATTGATTTTTAACAAAAATGTGTATTTTTAGGAATTGAAATTTATTGGTTGAAAACGCTTTGTTCAAATATTACCTTTCTATGATTATTTGAATACTGTGATTAACCGAACAAATGGTTTTTGGGCACCGATAATGACTAATTTATTAACCGATTATAAAGTAATACAATATGAGTAAGACGAAAAAAGAGAACACTTTAACCCGCCGAGATTTTGTGGGTAGAACTTTGGCCGCTTCCGCAGCGTTTACTATCGTGCCCTCGTATGCCGTTAGTGGACTGGGACATGTTGCTCCAAGCGACAAGATGAATATTGCCGGTATAGGAGTTGGGGGCATGGGGCTAGCCAATTTAAAGAATTTGGAATCACAAAATATTGTAGGTCTTTGTGATGTTGATTGGAAGTATGCCAAAGGCGCTTTTGATAGGTATCCAAATGCTAAAAAGTATTGGGATTGGCGTAAGATGTTTGATGAAATGGGTGATGAAATAGATGGAATTGTCGTTGCTACTGCTGATCATACACATGCCATTGTCGCTGCCAATGCAATGACTATGGGTAAACATGTCTATCTTCAAAAACCATTGACGCATTCAGTTTATGAATCAAGGCTATTGACGAAATTGGCAAAGGAACATAATGTTGCCACTCAAATGGGGAACCAAGGAGCTTCCGGGGCAGGTGTCGCCGAAACTTGTGAAATTCTTTGGAGCGGAGCAATTGGGGATGTTACCAAGGTTGAATCCTTTACTGACAGACCAATTTGGCCACAAGGATTGAATACCCCAGATAGAGGGGATTGGGTCCCTGACACATTAAATTGGGACCTATTTACGGGGCCAGCTAAAATGAAACCTTTCAATGAGGTGTATCATCCTTGGAATTGGAGAGGATGGTGGGATTATGGAACAGGTGCCTTAGGTGATATGGCTTGCCATATATTGCATCCTGTTTTTGAAGGTTTAAAATTGGGTTATCCGACTAAAGCACAGGCAAGTTCTTCATTATTATTGAGTGATTCCGCACCAGTATCACAAGCTGCCAAACTTACATTTCCTGCGAGAGGTAGACAAGGTAAAATTAAATTACCAGAGGTTGATGTTCATTGGTATGATGGTGGTATTAAGCCAGAATTGCCTAGTAATTGGCCTTCAGGTAAAAACCCAAATAAAGATGGAGGAGGAACATTCTTCTACGGTACAAAGGATATTCTTCATGTAGGGTGCTATGGTCTTGAACCGGAATTGATGTCCGGTAAGAAAATATCAGCAGCAAAAACAGAGCGAAGAGTTGAGGATGAATTAGGACTTGCATGGAATAAAGGAGCTCATGAAATGGATTGGGTAAGGGCATCTAAGGAAAGTGCTGAAAACAGAAAAGCATGTACTTCAGATTTTGCTGAAGCCGGACCGTTTAATGAAATGGTCGTAATGGGCGTACTTGCTGTTCGTTTACAGGCCTTGAATAAAATCCTGGAATGGGATGGTGAGAAAATGGAATTCACAAATATTGGTGCTAATGAGGAAATTAGGACGGTAATTAAGGATGGATTCAAGATTCACGATGGTCACCCAACCTTTAACAAAGATTGGACCGAGCCAATGAATGCCATAGCTTATTCCCAAGAATTGATCAAGCATACGTATAGGGAGGGTTGGTCATTACCTGATATGCCGGCATAGATCTAAATAATTTAATTGTTTTAGCAAATAATAAAATGGAGTAGAACTGGTCTAAAAGGCTAGTTCTACTCATAAAATCTAAAAAGAACAAACAGATGAGAAAAATAAGTTTAGTTGTAATATTCAGTTTGATTTTGCTTCCAGTATTATCGAGCTGTAAAGATAAAAAGGCAGATCAAAAAGAGGAAGCTGCTACAGAAGCTGAAATGGCACCAGAAGTAGAAGAAGCTGCCATGAATGAACTTACCTCGGCAGAGAAAGCCGATGGATGGGTAATGCTTTTTGATGGAAAAACTTCTGAAGGCTGGCGTGGTTATCAAAAAGACCACTTTCCAGCAGCATGGGAAATTGTGGATGGCACAATGCACATGTTGGGCTCGGGTCGCGGTGAAGCAGGAGCCAAGGATGGTGGGGATATTATTTTTGATAAGCAATTCCAAAATTTTACCCTGAGTTTGGAGTGGAAAATTTCTGAAGGAGGCAATTCGGGTATTCTTTACTTGGGCGAAGAAAAGTTGGATTATATCTGGAAGACAGCTCCTGAAATGCAAATATTGGACAATGAGAGACATCCTGATGCCAAATTGGGCAAGGATGGTAATCGTATGGCTGGATCTTTATATGATCTTATACCTGCCAAACCACAGAATGCGAAGCCTGCTGGAGAGTGGAACAAAATAGAGCTTACGGTGTTCAAGGGTACTGTTGTTCATAATCAAAATGGCGAAAATGTTGTAGAATACCATTTATGGACACCAGAATGGAATGAATTGGTCGCAGGCAGTAAGTTTCCAGCTTTAAATCCGGATTGGGCCGATGTTCCTGCTAAAGGATATATTGGACTTCAGGATCATGGTGATGATGTGTGGTTCAGAAATGTTAAGATAAAGGAACTTTAGGGAATTAGAAATCATTTTGAAAAAAGCCCCGTATACATAATGTATGCGGGGCTTTTTTAGTTTTAGGTTTTCGTTTTCATAAAACGAAAGGCAACTTACCTTCTGCTACGACCAAACCCATGAAATGCGCTGCCGCTACTTCTTGGAACGCTATAAATTCTTGATATGCCAAAACAACTGCGCTGGCATTTTCGTAATTAAAAACCCTTAGTGCATACGGATTCCCAAAAAGATATAATACGACATTCTTAGAACGGATTAATTGGTTGATAAATTGAATTTCAGTCCGGGTAAATCCAAAATTATCGTTTGGCTTCACTTGTGGAGGAAATAGCGATAGTAGTATGTTTTCCTCGCGGGCAATATCACTTTTTATAGAACTTATTGATTCTTCAGAAATAGATATGTGTTTAAAGTTAAAATGTTCTTTAAGTGATTTAATAAATTTATTACCAGTACTTTGTGTATTTGACATGCTCAGGAAACCATCCTTCTTCAATGTAGTGATATTACTTTTGTTTCCATTACAAAACGTGATGCAGTTTTTTGCAATTTCCCGATTTAAAACATCGGGATTACTTAATGCTTTTGGAAATTCAACTTCTGACGTAAAGGCTTTTTCCTTTAGTTTCCAAATGCGTTTAAATGCTCCTTCTATTTGGGCGTCGTCCGCATTATCGAATATGGTTTCAATACCTTCAGATATGTTTTCGGCAAAGCATAGTATATCATTTCCTGCATCAAAGGCCAACCATTCCAATTCACCTTTAACTGGATAGTTTTTAGATACCGCATGCATATTCAAAGCATCGGAAATGACAACGCCCTCAAAACCTAGTTCATTACGCAGTAAACCTTT
>JBATIW010000163.1:0-10157 GCA_049668005.1 Maribacter sp. | reverse complement strand
GCGCTTTGTCCTTATCCGGTGAAAGAATGTTTTCCGTTGGGTCATCTGTTGTTGATTCTGGCTCACAAGAAGTTAGACCAATTGTGAACATAGTTACTGCCAATACTGCTAAAAACTTTTTCATTTTGATAATAATTTAAAGGTTAATAATACCTTAAAATTACTACCAAATCATTGGGGCTAGAGGAAAACACCTACAAACTTATCAAAAAGTTGTCAGAACATTGGGGCATACAATATACAAGCTTTTACTTGAACCAAAAAAGAAGAATACCATATTTCTTCTATTTTTTGTAGCAATTTTAGAGGGCTCTATTGGAATTACGGCTTTTAGGGCAATTATTGGCTGGTGGTTTAAATTGTATATTAGGATAGTGCGATCGAGAACAGCACAGGGAGTGTATAAAATGCAAGCCCAGAGGTTGGTTTTTTATATTTAAGGGTTAATTCCAAATAAGCTAGCTCGGAAAAGCATTGAAAAGCCGAATTAAAGAGAGCATTAAGTCAAAATAGCTTTGGGTATGAAAATAGATACGCGACATCTTATTTCGATTATCTTTGAAAAGTTAGCTCGGAATCAGTATATTGTCCTGAATAGGGAGTATTTACCCAGTAATTCGATGTTGAAGACGAGATCCATTTAAAATAAAATAGACCTAAATTCCCTTAAATAAAACCACGATGTCAAAAAATCAGAAGGCTGTAATTAATTTACACGAAAACCAGGAAACGGAATCCAAGATTGAAGCGATTAAGAATTTAATCTTTGGGGACAACATTCAAGCTTATAATTCTGAATTCGAATCGTTAAAAGAGGACATTCTTAACAAGAAAAAAATCTTGGAGGATTTGATAGATGAGGTAAGTTCTGAATTAAGAAAATCCATTGATGATGTATCAACTGATGTCAATATTAGAATAACCGATCTGGAAAAAAGCTTGACAACTAAAATCGATAATATGGAGGACAAGAGTATTAACAAAGATGCCCTTGGTAAATTGCTTATTGAACTAGGCGAAAAAGTTAGCAACAAGTAATTGTGCTCAATTCTACTTTAGATGAGTGAAAAAGACAGGTTAGAAATTCTGAAAGACATATTGTTCACGGATGATCGGGAAGATATAGATAGAATTGCCGACCGAATAGAATCTCTAGAACAAGCATATAACAATAGGGAAAAATTTTCTGCTAGGGTAGGCCCTATTGTCGAGGACCGACTTACCGAGTTCACGAGGGACATGCCCAAAAACTTAGGCCCAACGATTACCGCTACCTTGAAAACCGAGATCCAAAATCATAAGGATGAAGTAGTAGATGCACTGTATCCGGTCCTCGGTAAAATGGTAAAAAAATATGTTGCACAGGAAATCAAGGTCCTTTCCGAAAAAATAGACAGCCAATTAAGTTTTATAACAACTTGGAAACGCAGATTTAAGGCTTTCTTTGGTGGTAGTAAGGAGAAAGAACTACTATTGAATGATCTATCGTCTGAAAAGATAGAACAGGTATTATTGATTGAGCGCGATTCAGGAATATTAGCGGCAAGCTATTCAAAAGCCAATACTATTGATGAGGAAATGGTTTCAGGAATGCTTACGGCAATCAAGAGTTTTGTGGAAGATGCCTTCAATCAGAAAAACCAAGAGCTCGAACTCATTGAATACCAGCTTTACAATATTCATATTCAAAGTTTCGTGAATTATTATGTTGCCGTGGTCATTTCCGGAAATTATGGACTGAAGACCAAGAACAAGGTTCAAGATATCATTTTTAATTTCTACCATAATTTCATGGAAATGAATCTGGATTTGATCTATACCAGCCGTCATCTGGAAAAACCGACAGATACCTTGAGCGCCGATCTGATAGAGAAAAAACTGGCTGAATACTTTAGTAATGCAAAAATCTAGGAAAATAGTTATACTCGGTCATTTCGGTGTTGGCAAAACATCACTGATCAGAAGATTTGTAAGCGATAGTTTTTCTGATAATTATAAGGTTACGATCGGTGTTCATATAACCAAAAAGGTAGTAGAACTAAATACTGACGAGACTGTTTCCCTTATTATTTGGGATTTGGAGGGCACTGATGAGATTCAGATGATTCGGGATTCATACCTATTGGGGACACATGGTGTAGTTTTTGTCTTCGACGTTAGCAGACCATCCACATTCCAAAATATAAATGAGGATTTGAAGATTCTCGTAAGTAAGACCAAAGGCGTTCCACTTATGGTGGTTGGGAATAAGATAGATTTAATTCTATTGGATGAATTGCAGACGCTTTTAAAAGCGAATAAGATCGAAGCAAACTTTTTGACCAGTGCAAAAACCGGGGATTCCGTCAATGAAATGTTCACCCAACTAGCATCTTTATTGAATGACTGATCTTGAACAATACAAAGCACAATACGTTAACCAGAATATTCAGTTTATTGTAATAGATTTTGATGGGGTCATTGTCGATAGCGATCAAACCTTCATGGATCTGAACAAAGGGGATTACATCTATGATGTTCATCCTTTTTTTACTTCGTATTCAGCAATGCTCGAATCATTGGATGAAACCATTACTTATAATTGCGTTCATATAGAATTTCTGGAAAAGGAATTTATTACGGATGTGAAAATGATCAAGAAGGATAACGGCATTCTCTTGGTTATTTATGACCTCACTGACCATTATATCTCCTATCAAAGCATTGCACAAGCCAGAAATGAGTCCATAATAAATTCTGAATTCGTCATTCTTAAGAATCTTGAATTAGAGGAGCGGGAGCGGTTTAAAAATGAATTCATTCGAAATTTTAGCCATGAGTTGAGAAATCCGCTTACCGGTATTATCTCCATTACCAATGTTATTGAAGGCACCAATTTAACCAGTGAGCAAGGACAAATGGTAAGCTTTCTCAAGGAATCAAATTCAAATTTGAGACTCTTGCTAGACGATATCATGAGTCTAAGTATGATTTCTTCCGGAAAGTTACATTTACGGGATAAAGTATTCAACCTCTATGAATTACTGCAATTAATTGAGTTTACCTATAAAACCAAAGCTGCTAAGAAATCATTTGATTTTGTGCTTAACTATGACAAAAAAGTACCGGAGATTGTAGAAGGTGATCGTCTTAGGCTTTTTCAAATAATCACGAATTTATTGGACAATGCATTTAAATTCTCTGAAAAAGGCGAAGTTGCCTTAGCGGTAAAACTAAATCAGAAAAGAGCAAATAAAGTAAGCATAAGATTTAAGGTATCGGATAATGGCGTAGGAATACCAAAAGAGAAGTTAGATTCAATTTTCGAAAGTTTTAAACAGTTGGAGAGCATTGGCAAACAACAAGGGTCTGGTTTAGGGCTCTCTATAGTTAAAGGCCTACTCGAGCTAATGGATACTTCTATCCGTGTAGAATCCACCATAGGTCAAGGTTCTGAATTTTACTTTGATTTAACATTAAAGTTTCCTTTGGATTTGGCTTCCAAGCCAATATTAAAAAACAGAATTACGGATTCTGGACTAAGTCAAACCTATAAGGGGCGTAAGTTTAAATTGCTTATGGTTGAAGATGATGAACGTATACAAACGGTATTGTTTAAAGCTTTGATGGATACAAATCTATTTTATATTGATTTGGTAAATGACGGTGCATTGGTTTTTGAACAGGTAACGAATAATGCCTACGATGTTATTTTGATGGATGTTGACCTTCCAAATATTCCGGGGGACCATCTCACCAAATTAATCCGTGATTTTCCTTTTAAAAACATAAAGAACATTCCGATAATTGGTATAACAGCCAATGCTTTCGAAGAGCAAATAAAATACTATTTAAGCATAGGAATGAATGCAGTAATGACAAAACCATTCGACCTTCAAGAACTTGTTGAAACAGTTCTAAAGTTCCTCAAGAAATGAGTTGTAATTTCTTTTTTAATCTAAACCTTAGTTGAAAAAATAGAAATGCATGCTCCTACTGCTCCTGATAGCGTAGGAAAAAGACCTCAAAAGCGCATTTCATCGACTAAATGATGCATTTCATCGACTTCAAATCGTAAACATTCTTTTCTTCTATCCTGTGGGCTACCACTTCTTAGATTTACAGTGTATTTAAGAAACCAAATAAAATAATGGTCTCTAATAAGTAACGAAGTCTATGAACACATCAATAATAGTAGAGATTTTTTTTATCATTAGTGTGCTTGTGTTTGCATTAACTCTATACATAATTGCACCAATTTCATTATTAAAAAAGAAGTTTGTTTTTAAGGAAGATTCAATTTTAAATAAGATGAATACGGTATTAAAAAAAAGATGAAATTATTCAAATCGGGAAGCCGGTTGGGAAATAAAATGAAATAGTGAAAATAACTATCGGGTAAGGCTATGCTAACACTAACCATTATTTATCCGAGTAGGCCATTAGTAAGACAAACAGTCTTTAATGCCTAAAAAAACCAACCATGGTTTTGATAATAATTAAGAGTAATTTAGGTTTTAATTAGTTTGGTTGGTTTAAAGGCCCCGGTTTCGGGGCCTTTTTTTTAAATTTTAAATATTGAATTAGAACATGGAATAGGAAGATTATCTTTTTATACATCAAATTGTAAATATGGCATTTAACGCAAGACCCATTAATCCCAAACATTTTATAAAAAGTAATATGGAAGCTTTTTTTAAGGAGGAGGAGATAAATACCATACATCTTGTTTCAGAGACGTTTGGGGATGAAATGTTTATTGGTTCCGTTTTTTGTAGTGATTTGCCCGGTAACCAAAAAATAATGGCGAACAAACAGCAAGAGCAAAATATCAAAATACTTAATGAACGATTTGGTATGGTAATCGACAATGAATTCTAAAGCCATAAAATTCAGTATCAAAATTTGATCATGGATAGAAAAGTAAATGGTTATGCTTTCTTGATTCTGCTTGGGATTATAATTGTCCTTCAGATTTTGAATGCTACATTGGCATAAAACTATGAGCACCAACTTTTATTTTCGGTGTTTGGAAAATTAGGGTTGTGTTTGTTACGTTCCCCCTAAAGGGATAATTTGAAAGAAATTTCGATTATCCCTTTTTTTATGCCCACCTTTCAATTTTTGTATATTTAAGTCTAACTTTTAGTTTATGAGATATTTACTTTTTACGTTGCTGGCAACATTCTTCTTTTCCTGTAATTCAAATAAAAAAGATGTCCCATTAAATAGAGCCATAAGCATCCAAAAGATACCCGAAGGATACGATCCTGAGCAAAACTTGGATAATCTGGGAATTAAATTGCACGGACTTTCAACACCCAAGGCTAACTATGTTCATGCAGTACGTACGGGCAACCTTATTTTTCTGGCCGGGAAAGGGCCCAGTAACGAAAAAGGGGAAAGTATAAAGGGTAAACTCGGAAAGGATTTGGATATTGAAGAAGGTTATGCGGCCTCAAGATTGGTAGGAGTACGGCAACTATCTGTACTTAAAGCAGAGCTCGGGAATCTTAATAGGGTCAAGCGTATTGTAAAAGTGAAAGGCATGGTGAATGCTATTCCCGAATTTACGGACCACCCCAAAGTAATCAATGGGTATTCCGACTTGATGGTGGAAGTTTTTGGTGACCGGGGAAAACATGCTCGAGCAGCTGTTGGCATGGGATCACTACCTAGTAATATTGCCGTTGAAATAGAAATGGTTGTAGAGGTTTTTGAAGACTAAATTCATGCAGATGAAAAAGGTAAGTTTAGTATTTTGTTTGTTATTGGCCACCTTTATAGTTTATGCCCAGGAAGTTAAATACCAATTGTTGGAAAATATTGGATATTATGATCAAGAAATCCAAAATTCTGACGAATACATTAAAGAACGATGTAAGTTAGATGTGTATTATCCCAAAGATACCGTCAATGTGCCAACAGTTGTATGGTTTCATGGTGGGGGATTGGAATTTGGTGAAAAACACATTCCTGAAGGATTAAAGGATAAAGGAGTAATTGTTGTTACGGTTAACTATAGGTTACATCCAAGGGTTGAGCATCCGGTTTATATTGAAGATGCGGCGGCGGCAGTTGCATGGACAGTTAGGAGTATTTCAAATTATAATGGAAATCCAAATAAGGTATATGTAACGGGGCATTCTGCAGGAGGTTATTTAGCAAGTATGGTGACAATGGACAAAAGTTATTTGAAAAAACATGGTATCGATGCTAATAGTCTTGCAGGAGCGATACCTTTTAGCGGACATACCATTACCCATTTTACCATTAGAAAAGAAATGGGAATAGCAGGTACGCAACCTATTATCGATAAATATGCACCATTGTTTCATGTTCGGAAAGATTCGCCGCCAATGCTACTGATAACGGGAAACCGTGAGTTGGAACTTTTAGGACGATATGAAGAAAACGCCTATTTCCATAGGATGATGAAGATCGTGGAACACCCGGACATTGAACTTATGGAGTTGGATGGGTATGGTCATAATATGGTATATCCGGCCATACCACTGCTATTGGATTTTATTCGGAGGAAAACAGCGTTGATTTCAATTGATTAGTTCCGATTTTAGCTAAAGACTTTCAAAAAAAACTTTATTTTTGCCGTCATCATTATTGGCCTCATACCTGCCTGCCGGCAGGCAGGGTTCAACAGATAGCATAGCCCAGAAGCGTCGGAGTCCTAATCTTTAGGGTTTTGAATATTATAAAATTTGACATTTTGATAACAAAAGGCCTCATAGTTCAACGGATAGAATAGAAGTTTCCTAAACTTTAGATCCAAGTTCGATTCTTGGTGAGGTCACAAAATCTACAATTCAACTTCAAATTCCACCGAGTCTTGGAGGTAGGAGTGTCCACTAATCTTAATTTGACTTAAAACCGACGTGCCCAGATTTCATACATAGGCTCGCCCTTGCTATTTTTGCCTTGATGGTGCCAGTCTTTTCCCTTTATTTCATAATCAAATTTGAGCTCCGCACCAACTCTTGAATTATCCCGGGAGAAAAATTCAATATTCTCTTGGTAGACACCATCTTTTGAAGTGAAAGAACCACCTCCAGTACCATGGAATTTCATTGTTTCCGTATTATAGGCTATCCATTGAAATCTGCCATTTTGAAGAAATTTAAGCGTTTTACGGGAATTACTGTCACCTCTTCTTTCTTGGCCTTTGTCAGGACCACGCGTGCCAAATAACCATTGGCCATCCAATTCCTGTTTTAGGCTTTCAGAAGCCTTAAACGCTAGTTTTTCATCCATATAAAGTAGTAAGAAATCATCACCGATTTCAGATTTATAATGTAATTGTGTAATGGAATCATGTTCGAAATTGGAATTGAATTCCAATTGAATATTGATGATATCATTTTCCATTCCATAACCCCCCCCTAAGGTTTTAATGAATTTTGCGGGCGATGTTTCGTAAATAGAAAGAATCAAATAATTACTATTTATTTTCAGCTCGTGTCGCACATTTTTTTCATCTGAAAAGTAAACACCAGGGTTTATTTGGGCGCTTAAGTTTATAAAAAAGAAAAGGCTTAACGAAAAAATGAAGTATTGTAAGTTTTTACTTTGGTGCATTTGTGTGTTAGATTTATTTATAAATAACTAAAAATGAATAACTTGATTAAAATTACGATATTTATTTTTCGACAAACAAGCTTTTTTAACCTTATATCGTAATTTATTCGAAAAAACTTGTTTTTACAATTTTTTTGTTTTCATTTGTCTTGTCAAATCGGTACGTTAACCCGATGACATTTTGGGCTTTTAGCTGAACATCATGCTACGTGTTTCTATGTTTGGGTTATGGGGGATTAGGAAGTCAAATCCCATAACAGCCTATCAGATGGGCGACCGAATTTTAAAGCTAACTTCCGATAGGATCTTTCCAATCGTCTGCAGTCAGCACGATTACTTTTTTATTCCCACTACAGCGGAACAAATCATAATTTGATTTTTAGGCATTTATCTTTATATAAAAGTATCGGTTCTTCTATCTAAATTTTATTGATTTAAAAATATTCATTTGTTTCATGAACACAAAATACATTGATCTTATTGATCAAACCTTCGATTTTCCACAAGAGGAATTTACACTTGATAATGACAATTTGCTATTTCATGGTATTCCTTTGAACGAGCTTGTTAAAAAATATGGAAGCCCATTGAAGTTCACTTATTTACCCAAAATTTCGGAAAACATAATGAGGGCACGGAATTGGTTTGCCAATGCCATGGAGAAGAACCAATACAAAGGAGAGTACCATTATTGTTATTGTACTAAAAGTTCCCATTTTCAACATGTTATGCAGGAAGCTTTAAAGAATGATATTCATATTGAAACTTCATCGGCTTTTGATATGAATATTATTGAAAATCTAAAGGAAAAGGGCAGGCTAAAAAATGATGCCTATATCATTTGTAACGGATTTAAAAGAGCGCAGTATATTGATAACATCGGCCGGCTCATCAATTCCGGACATCAAAACTGTATTCCCATAATTGATAACTATGAAGAGTTGGATTTGTTGTCAGATGTTATAAATAACAACTTCAAAGTGGGCATACGAATTGCATCTGAAGAAGAACCTAAATTTGAATTTTACACATCGCGTTTAGGAATCGGATATAAGAACATTGTTCCGTATTATGAAAACCAAATCAAGAACAATGAAAAAGTTGAGCTAAAGATGCTTCATTTTTTCATTAATACAGGGATTCGGGATAATTCCTATTATTGGAACGAACTGGCTAAATGTTTAAAAGTATATGTGAGGTTGAAAAAAATCTGTCCTTCTTTGGATAGTCTAAATATAGGCGGCGGATTCCCTATCAAAAATTCTTTGGCCTTTGAGTTCGATTATCAGTATATGATAGACGAGATTATTAATCAAATCAACGTTGCGTGTCAAGAGGCTGAAGTATCAGTGCCGCATATTTTTACTGAGTTCGGCAGTTTTACAGTTGGTGAGAGCGGTGGTGCGATTTATGAAATTCTATATCAAAAACAACAGAATGATAGGGAAAAATGGAATATGATAGATTCTTCCTTCATTACGACACTTCCCGATACCTGGGCCACAAATAAACGCTTTATTATGTTGCCCGTCAACCGTTGGCATGATGAATATGAGCGGGTTCTATTAGGAGGGCTAACTTGTGATAGTGATGATTATTACAATAGTGAACAAAATATGAATGCCATTTATTTGCCAAAATATAGTAAAGACAAACCCCTTTATATAGGCTTCTTAAATACTGGTGCTTACCAAGAAACTATCGGTGGCTATGGTGGTCTGCAGCATTGTCTTATTCCGCAACCAAAACATATATTGATTGATAGGGATGAAAAAGGTGCTTTGACCACCGTTCTTTTCAATCCACAGCAAAATGCAGAGCAAATGCTGCACATATTAGGATACGATTATAAAGAACCAATAAAAGAAACCCAAAAGGCTGAAGAAAAACAAATAATATCTGTTTAGGCGCATTAATAATGAAAACTATAAATTTTATATCATGAGTACAATGAAGAATTATGCGGGTATAACCAACGAATTCGCACAATTGGAAACGGCCAAAGTGGTTTTGATTCCAGTTCCTTATGACGGCACTAGTACTTGGGGCAAGGGGGCCAATAAGGGTCCAAATGCGTTTTTGGAAGCCTCGGAGAATATGGAGTTATATGATATTGAAACAAATTCTGAAGTCTATAAACAAGGTATTTATTTAGCAAATGCCGTAGCCGAAAATAGATCACCTGAAGGCATGGTTAATGAGGTTCATAAAATAACAAAGGACTATATTAAGCGAAACAAGTTTGTAACCCTTTTCGGGGGAGAACATTCAATTTCTATTGGGAGTATTAGGGCATTTAACGAGTGTTTTGACAATCTTACGGTGTTGCATATTGATGCCCATGCCGACTTAAGGCCATCTTATGAAGGAACTAAATACAACCATGCCTGTGCCGTACATGAAGCTAACCAGACTACTAATTTGATCCAAGTGGGCATTCGGAGTATGGACGCCATTGAGAAAACGGTAATGGATCAAGAGAAGACCTTTTTTGCCCAAGAGCTGGCCAATGATGAATATTGGGTAGATAAGGTAATTGATTTGATGACCGAGAATGTATTTATCACTTTTGACTTGGATGCGTT
>JBATIW010000162.1:0-10187 GCA_049668005.1 Maribacter sp. | reverse complement strand
GCCGCAACGGGCTCCATGTTTTTATCCATGACCAGATAAGAGACAAAAGCCAATCTACAGGCCAATATAATTCCTGGAACTATTAAAAAAACGAAACCAATACCGATTATGGCAAAGGTCAGCAAGTTGGCCAAAATGATGTTCAAGTAATTGTTCTTAAAACCATCGAAGAGCTCTGATATCTCAATTTTTTGATTTCTCATACCCCGTAGATAGAGTAAGTCCCCTCCGTATTTTACCACCGGTAAGAACAATAGACCATAGGCCGCAATCAACATGTACAATAATATGTACCCTGGCGTATTTTCCCATTCCGAATCCTGGAGTGCTGAACCCGGTGCTTGCAATAAACCGACGACTACAGATATGATAAACAGATATAGGAAGTGTTTCCACATCTGTTGCCATCCGTATTTATAACTTCCTGAAATTGTTGCTCTTGGTTTTCTTTCTTCTTTTATAAGTTCCATGATCTTTGTTTATTTATTTTGATAAATGTACGGGTGACAAATTAAAAATCCTTCCAACTTTAGTAGTGAATATAAAATCACTACCAAGGTATTGCTCGGTTTTAAAGGCATTTATCTACTTTTAGACTATTAAATCGTAACGCTTGTTAAGTCTACTGTTCATTGTGGTTTTTATTTTTTGTTTTGCAGTGGCCATTGCATGCATACTAATTGCGCATCGGTTTATCCTGACCTACAATACGGGCTTTCATAGGAACTATTTTTATTACCTCGTTACCTTCTTTGGATTTGCGTTTTACGCCATCTGGGGGCAGCTATTAATGCGGGTATTACTCGCCTCAATAGGTACTGCAAGTGAGGAAATTGAGATGATCGCGAACTTTCTCCCCATCCTGGGCGTTCCCTTTCTCCTCATTTCATGGATCATGTTGTTGAAAATGGGGTATTCCCTGATCAAAATACCCATGAAGAATAAGCTGGTAAGCATTCACTTGATCATATTCATCTTGGCCATACCCCTTGCATGGGGATTATATGTATTATTGGATAAAACGGATTGGCAACTTGGGGTGCAGCTTGCATATACCCAAATTGGGTTGACGCTATTCTTGGAACTGCTCTATATAAGTCTGTTTACGAGCATTGTATTAAGAACTGTACGAAAACAGCGCGGCCCCAATGCGAAAATCATGATCCGCTTTACCCTATTGATGGTACTGGGCTTCGTTTTAAGATTGTCCGTGGTACCTTTTTACTTTGCAAGTCCATGGATTCTTGCTCCCCTTATTCTCGTTTATTTTCTATCGAACTTCATACCCCTGTTTTATCTAAAGCTTCATTCCGATTTCGCTTTTAGACCCGTACATGCCGAGAACCCCATTGCCGAAAAGAAGGCATTGATCTTTGAAAAATACCAGATCACAAAGCGCGAACGCGAGATCGTGGAACAGATTTGCCTTGGAAAGACCAATCAGCAAATCGCTGATGAACTTTTTATTAGCCTACAGACCGTGAAAGACCATACCCATAGAATTTATACCAAAATTGGAATCAATGGTCGTATGAAGTTGGTGCAATTAGTCAATGCTTAGAAAGCGTTTCAATCGTGGCCAATTTATTCGCCTACATTTTTTTATGCCTACTGCTCCCCTATGCATCCACAACATTGAAATCCGCCGAAAAAGGACAGGAATTAAATAGGATTCCTTAATTTAATAGCAACAATCAAAAAAAGAAACCAAATGAAATTAGGGGCATTTTCAGTAAGTCTTAGCGTCAAGGACCTTGAGACTTCAAAACAATTTTATGAACATCTGGGATTTTCGGTTTTCGCCGGTGGCAAGGAGCATAGTTACCTTATCATGAAAAATGAGACCACACTTATTGGTCTTTTTCAAGGGATGTTCGAGAACAATATTCTAACTTTTAATCCCGGATGGGATGAAAATGCAAACAAACTTGCGGGATTTGACGATGTCCGGAAAATACAACAAGAGCTTATAGATAAGGGGTTATCCTTACTAAGTGTGGCTGACGAAGATACTACTGGCCCAGCAAGTTTTATGATCATTGATCCTGATGGAAATACCATTCTCTTTGATCAGCATGTCTGATTCTAGTGTCGATGATTAAAAAACTAGATCACAGATCAATCGCGGTATCGGAAAAAATCCGTTCTATTTTTCAAGCGTCCTATGCCGTGGAGGCAAAATTGCTACAGGCCAAGGATTTTCCACCACTAAAAAGGGATATTGATGGTTTTTTGCATAGTGATACTGCATTTTATGGGTATTACAAGAACCAGGAAATGGTGGCTGCTATTGAAATAAAAGATAACAAGGATGCCACCCATATCCAGAGTTTGGTGGTAGCACCCGAATATTTTAAACAGGGCATCGCCCAAAGTTTGATTTCCTATCTCTTCGATACCTTGGATTCGACGGTTTATACCGTGGAAACAGGAGCAGCAAATCAGCCGGCAAAACGCTTGTATATAAAAAATGGCTTTATTGAAATTGGGCACTATAATGCCGAATTTGACATCAAAAAAGTTAGATTTGAAAAAATAATAACGACAATACCTTAATTTATTGAGCTCTTTCCTAGACATATTAAACCAAGATCCGAATCCTTCCCCAGAGATTGAAGCCCTAAAAGCGAGAATAAGGATCAAAACCCTAAAAAAAGGGGATGTATTGCAACGCAGTGGGGATCACCTCTCAAAAATTTACTACGTAAAAAAAGGCTTGCTGCGTAGTTACACCATTGATAATAAAGGCAAAGAACATATTTTCATGTTTGCCCCTGAGGATTGGATCATTGCCGATGGCGCTGATCTTGGCTCCCCGTGTCAACTTTTTATTGATGTATTGGAAGATTCTGAAATCGAGATTGTTGATAAAAAGCTCTTCGAGGAAGTATATATTCCGCTTACCCTGAATAGCGATAAGCAACGAACAGCAGCAATGATCAAGCGTATTTCGGTTTTACAGGAACGCGTTATATTGTTGATGAGCGCTTCGGCCATAGAACGCTATGAGCACTTTAAAAACACCTATCCACAAATAATGCAGCGGGTACCGCAACGCATGATCGCCTCTTACTTAGGAATGACCCCTGAAGCCCTCAGTAAGGTCAAAAGCGAAAAAGCGAGAAGCAACTAAGGTATTTTATTTCTTAATCTAGATTAATGCATTCTTGGAACATTCATGCGATCTTTGAAGTATGAAAAAAGGTCATGTTAAAAGCTACACTGCTTGTTGTGGTTAGCACAGACCTTATTAAAAACAATAAAAATTCAAGAGATGAAAAAAATAGTAGCCTTTGGTGGAAGCAATAGTAAGCAATCAATCAATAAGGAATTAGCTGAGTATACGGCCAATCAAATAGTGGATTCCGAAACTATCGTTGCAGATTTGAATGCCTTTGAATTACCGCTATACGGTATAGATTTGGAAAACGAAAAAGGCATCCCGGATAATGCCCATAAACTAAATGCCCTTCTAGAGGATGCCGATGGCATTGTAGTTTCAATGGCAGAACATAACGGCTCGTATACGGCGGCTTTTAAAAACGCCATTGATTGGCTATCCCGGATAAATCAAAAAGTCTGGAAAGACAAACCCATGTTCTTAATGGCAGCCTCCCCTGGCGCAAGAGGCGGTGCCACGGTATTAAATACAGCTAATATGGCATTCCCATTTTTTGGCGGTAATATCATTACCGATTTCTCACTGCCTTCCTTTTATGATAATTTTTCAAAAGAAGGCTTAAAAAACGAAGCTTTGAATGAAACTTTGAATCAAAAAATCCAACTGTTTCAAGAAGCTATTTAAAGAACAAAATCATGAACAAAAAAGTAAGGACTTTAATCCCCGCTTTCGATATAGATATGGGCGGCATACCCTTAAAACAGGCCTTGCCCACAACAAAGGTGCAACAAGTAGATCCTTTTCTATTACTGCATCATGGGGAGTTGAAATATAGAAAAAATGCCAAGGCAGTGCATCAAGGTGTGGGGGCACACCCCCACCGAGGTTTTACACCGGTAACCTTTATTATTGAGGGTGAAATACATCATCGCGATAGCAGGGGAAATAACCAAATTGCGAAAAAAGGGGAAGTACAATGGATGCATGCGGGAGCTGGTATTGTTCATAGTGAACGACCTTCACAGGATTTAATAGACCGGAATGGTACCAATGAGATAATTCAACTTTGGGTAAATTCCCCTGCAGATAAAAAAATGCAGGAACCTAGTTATCAATACGTGCCGGAGCAGGAAATACCGGTCTTCATTTCAGAAGATAAGAACATACGCTCCAAGGTAATTGCAGGTGAGTACGGCTCTTTGAAGGGGAAAATCAAAGGGGAAAGTGAACTTTTGATGCTGTGGAACGATGCCGTTGCTGCTGGATCCCAGACCTTTACGATTCCGAAAGGGTTCAACACCATGCTCTATACCATTAAAGGCCAACTAAAAGTAAAAGACTATGGTCTTGTGGAAAAGGAAAGCTTGGTCATTTTTGAGGATGATAGCGACCAGATTTCAGTTACCGCTGATCAAGGTGCATCATTCTTGCTCCTAAGTGGATTGCCATTGAATGAAAAAATGGTACAACATGGGCCTTTTGTAATGAACTCCCAAACGGAGATCCTTGAAGCCATGCGTGATTACCAAATGGGTAAAATGGGAATTCTTATTGAAGAGTAAGGCATTGAAATTTAATACTTTAGTAGCGGTTTTTAGGTGTTTTCCTTTAAACCGCTATTTTTATTCCAATAATGGGTCGTATGAAAATCAAGAATAGTACAGTTCCGGATATTGCAGTTATTTTCGAACTATATGCAATCGCTACGGCTTTTCAAAAGAAAAAATTCCCCGGGAACCAATGGCCCATTTTTAGTAGGGCGCTTGTGGAGACCGAGGTCAAGGAAAATAGGCAATGGAAATTACTGATCAATGGAGAGCTAGCATGTATATGGGCCATTACGTTCAGCGACCCACACATATGGGAAGAAAGCAATGAGGATTCGGCCATATATATCCACAGAATTGCAACCTCCCCAAAGTATAGAGGTCAGCATTTAGTTGCAACGATTGTTGACTGGGCCAAAGCCTATTGTGCAGAGCGGCAAATGGCTTTTATACGAATGGATACCTGTGGTAATAACCGGAAATTAATTGAGCATTATACAAAATGTGGATTTGAATTTCTGGGAATCACCCAATTAAGAAACACCAGCGCGCTCCCAGCACATTACAAGGATGCGGATGTTTGCCTGTTTGAAATTAAATTGTAATACGAAGAGCAGCAGCTACTACTTCAACCATTTCAGTCCCTTTGGTCATTTGTAACTAATTTATAATCCTGATATTTATCATATGCTTTGCCCATGGTTCGCCCTAACTTCAAAGCCACATTATTTAAATGAAAAGTTATGACGACCAAAAAAGATGATAAAAGTTCGTGGGCCATTGGTGGCATGACCTTGGTTGGTGTAGGGGTCGGACTCATTTTTGTCCAAACAGCACCATTAATTACCGCAGCATCCATACTTATAGGAATTGGGATTGGCCTGCTGATTACTTCCTTGATCTCAAAGAATAAGGAATAAAGTCAAAATCCAGCACTATGCTTCTCAAACCAAACCTTGCTAAAGTTTTTTAAACGAGGAGCGATAAGCATAGGTCTGGTAGCCCTTTGATAGTGAGGGGCCAGCTGGTGCGAGGGCATTAAAATAAAATAGCATGATCCATTTTTTTAAGCGAATAAGGCAACAACTACTAACAGAAAACAAGATTAGCAGGTATTTGATATATGCCATAGGGGAAATTCTCCTAGTGGTCATCGGGATATTGATTGCCTTACAGATCAATACCTGGAACAATGGTAAAATAGAACGAAAGGAAGAAATAAAGTCATACCGCAATATAAAGCGGCAAATATTGGATGATAGGAATGAATTGATCAAGGTCAAAGACTTCAATAACTATTATACAGGCGCCTACGAATATGGCGTTAAAATAATAATGTCGGGAAATCGGGAAAAGACAGATTCACTGGCCCTTGTTTCTATGGGACTATCTCAGTACTCCGACTTTCATAGTAGTGGCAATATCTACCAAACCCTGGTCAATGGTGGGGAGCTTAAATTACTGAAGAATTCAGGGATTACCAGCGCTATTCAAAAACTGGAAACGACCTATATATTCGCCAATAAGCTAGAAAACATGCATTGGGAGCTGATAATCAATGAATTGTCCCCGGAATTAAAAGGAGTGATCAATTATGCCACTATGAAGGCTATAAAGCCGGAGAAATTGTATAGTGTTGATTTACAGAACATTTTTATTGAAATCATAGGTCTTTCCAAAATCAAGGATACCGTATATGGTCAGGCCTTAAGTGAAATTAATGCCATTACCGATTTAATTGACCAGGAATTGGACCTGGATGCTATGGATTGATCATGCAAAATGAAAGCTGTTGTTTATACAAAATATGGCCCACCGGATGTTCTTCATTTAGAAGAGGTAGCAAAACCCGTACCCAAGGAAAATGAAGTTCTAATCAAGATTCATGCGACTACGGTTACCACTGGTGATGTTCGCCTTCGTAAAGCTGACCCATTTTTAACGAGGTTCGTTTTTGGTTTTTTTAAACCGAAAGTTTCCATACTGGGCGTAGATATTGCGGGCGTTGTAGAAGCCATTGGAAGCGAGGTGAACCTATACAAGATCGGTGATAAGGTCTTTGGATCAACCTTTGATTTTGGGCTGGGAGCTTATGCCGAATACAAGTGCATGCCCGAAGATTCCGTACTAACATTAATGCCAGAGAACAGTTCCTTTGAAGAAGCGGCTGCCATTTATTTCGGAGGGCATACAGCCTTACATTTTCTGAAGAAGGGGAATATTTCAAAAGGACAAAAAGTGCTTATTTATGGCGTTTCAGGTGCCGTAGGAACTTATGCGGTTCAACTCGCCAAATATTTCGGGGCAGCGGTTACCGGTATATGCAGTACACGAAATTTGGATATGGTCAAAAATCTTGGCGCTGACAACGTATTGGATTACACCAAGGAAGATTTTACCCAAAGTGGCGAGACCTATGACCTAATCTTCGATGCGGTAGGTAAGAGCCCCTTCTTTAAGTGCATAAAAGCATTAACTAAGAACGGTCGGTATGTAAGAACTGTTCATATGAGCCTGTCCCCTATTCTAAAAGGACTTTGGGTATCGCTAACGACCAAAAAGAAAATTATTGGTGGTGTAGCACATGAAAAAGTTGAAGATTTAGTATTCCTTAAAATACTGATGGAAAAAGGGAAATTAAAACCGTTTATTGACAGAAGGTATACACTGGAACAAATTCCGACGGCCCACGCCTATGTCGAAACTGGACATAAAAGAGGAAATGTCGTAATAACGGTAGTGTAGCAACCCATTTGTAATAGAAAAAAGCGCCAAGTTCAGGGAACAAGGCGCTTTTTGAATTCGAATGTACAGGAATTCAATGCATGACCGGAGTAACGATAATACTTCTAAATTCAACAGGACCATGATCCCCTTGAATTAAAAACGGACCAGCTTCAGCCTCATTATTGTCAAGAGCACCCCCCGTCATTCCAGGAATGTTTTGATTGGTTATTATTTCCTTCCCATTGGCAACAATGGTTACTCGCCTACCAATTAAGGTAATATCATATTCCTGCCACTCCCCTGCCTGTTTTGCCGCCATTTCGTTGGGGGTCAAAAAGCCATAAATACCACCGAAGAGAATACTCGAAGGCTCCATTCCAATATTATCCGCGATTTGCACCTCATAACGCCCACGCAGGTATACTCCGCTATTACTTCCTTCAGGATAGCGAAACTCCAAATGCAATTTAAAATCATTGTACTTCCCATCGGAAACCAAATTGGCACCCGATTTATCACTGGTCAGGATGCCATCCTTAACCACCCATTGGTTCTCCCCCATGGCATGCCATCCATCAAGATCTTTGCCATTGAATAGCGGTTGTGCATCGCCCCAAACAGGATTTGCATTATAAGCGAGTTTGGGTGCAGCTGTCCCTACCCAATTATAGGTTTTGCCATCTGTGTAAAGTAAGGTCCCTTTCAGTGCCTCACCTTCCAAAGACCCCTCAAATGCCAAGGAATTTCCCTTTTCCCATTGCGGTGGAATCGCAAAGGAGAATTTGCCATCCTTGAAGTGTATTTCCGATATAGGTCGTGCACTTCCGTTTTGAAATACAAAACGGCCAACCAAGGTGCTTAAGCCCGAATGACTGACTTCCAACCAAGAGGGTACTTCCTTACCATCATAGGATAGCGTCAAGTTCCATCGCCCTTCCAATGCTTTGGAATCCTGGGCATTTAATTGAAGTGTAAGTGTTGCAATCAGTAGCAACGCGAATGTTTTTAATTTATTAGTGTTCATAGTCTCAATTATATTTGAATTTAATTATTTCTTTACCGTTGCTATCATTCTAGGCATCCTTTTTTTCTGCGCGTATCTATCAAGTAAATGATCTTCCAATCCGTACCTTCTTTGAACAGTTGAAAGGAGTTTACACCACAATGGCTGAAAGCATCCTTATACCAAAACTCATAAGGGGTCCACGCGTTCGCCATGGCACCATCGACCTGTATATTGAATGAAAGGATTTTCTCTTGGAAATTAACGGAATCGGGTATGCTGACGATCGATTTTAAGAAATTACCAAAATCCTCGGTCTTCACTACCGTCGTCCCATCTTTGTTCTGGCCTATGGTTTGTGAAATAATGCCATCGGAAACGGTTTGTTTGATCAAGAGGGAGTCTTGCTTGTGAAAACCATCGAAAAAAGCCTCAATTGTTTTCTGAACCTTGACTTCATCAGATGCTTGGGCCAAGACATTCATGGAACCGAGAAGAAGAAGAAACAGCAAAATAGGTTTCATATGCATCATGTTTCCCCAAAAATAAGTTAAATTCCGGAATGGGCAACTTAGGGCACTAGCTTGCGAAAAATCCTGGACACCCATCCCCGAAACAATGCCACAAAATCATTACATTTATCGCTCCTAAAAAACAGTAAATGTCCACAGCCAAAAAAGAATACAAAAGAGTCACGGTAAAATCGCTGGTTGATATGAAAAAGAACGGCGAGAAAATTTCCATGCTCACCGCTTATGATTACTCCATGGCAAAAATTGTAGATGCCGCCAATGTCGATGTTATTCTTGTCGGTGATTCTGCAAGTAATGTGATGGCCGGACATGAAACTACCCTGCCAATTACCTTGGAGCAAATGATATATCATGCCTCATCGGTAATTAGGGCCGTAACTAGAGCGCTGGTCGTGGTTGATATTCCTTTTGGCAACTATCAAAGTGATCCCAAGGAAGCCTTGCGTTCTGCCATACGGATTATGAAAGAAAGTGGTGCCCATGCTGTAAAGGTTGAAGGGGGTGAGGAAATCAAGGAATCAGTAAAACGGATTTTAAATGCCGGAATCCCCGTTATGGGACATTTGGGTTTAACGCCACAGGCCATTTATAAGTTTGGCACCTACACGGTGCGGGCCAAGGAAGTAGAAGAAGCCGATAAATTGCTTGCCGATGCCCAATTATTGGAACGCCTGGGATGTTTTGCCATAGTGCTGGAGAAAATCCCTGCCGAATTAACCAAAAAAGTGTCTGAAAGCATATCTATCCCCACCATCGGAATTGGCGGTGGCAAATATGCAGATGGACAGGTTCTGGTCATACACGACCTTTTAGGGATGACCCACGAATTCAATCCGCGCTTTTTAAGAAGATACATGAACCTATATGAAGATATGGGTAATGCCATTTCACAATATGTAGCCGATGTTAAGAGTCAGGATTTTCCTAGCGACGAGGAACAATATTAAATTTTAACCTTCAGTGTCCATCAATGCTTAAACGATTTGCCATAATTGCCTTTATACTGCTGAATATTGGCTGTGATCAAATATCCAAGAATATTGTTCGGCGGAATGTTGAACCTCGGGAATACATTCAAATAATGGGTGATAATTTTATTCTGACCAATGTTGAGAACACCGGGGCAATGCTAGGATTTGGTCAAGGCTTCTCCCCCATCTTGAAATTGATTTTACTGCAGGGACTTCCATTGATCGTGCTTCTGGTTCTTTTGGTACGGACACTCCAAAAAACAAATCTAAACCGTTGGGTGGTGC
>JBATIW010000161.1:0-2460 GCA_049668005.1 Maribacter sp. | reverse complement strand
GTCCATGGGATGTTTGTCTCGGTAAAAGTAGGATCAGGATCACCCGTATTGACCATCATAATCTCCATTTTTAAGGTTGCCCTTAATGCTACATGCGAAACAATATCATCAATGGAGCCCATCCAGGCCCAAACTTTTTCTTCATCCATTTTTACCACTTCATTAGCAGCTGCACCCCATAAACCAACATCGTTGTGAACCATCAGTTTAAAAGGCAAGTCATTATATCCACCCGAATTATTCGCTTCTTCTATTGCCAGAATAGCTCCGTTTAACATTTGTTTACCAAGTGATACGAGAGAAGAACCTTCT
The DNA here is from genome assembly GCA_049668005.1 of Maribacter sp. Classification (GTDB taxonomy): domain Bacteria; phylum Bacteroidota; class Bacteroidia; order Flavobacteriales; family Flavobacteriaceae; genus Maribacter_A. The sequence goes on along the minus strand of JBATIW010000161.1, from coordinate 2,148 downwards.
AGTGGCCCTAGAAACCCAATGCGTATTTCTTCCAGGTCTATGGGAGCCAATTTCTCCCTCCCAGCCCCGTAAAACTGAATTGGCTCAAGGAAGTGGTACTTATAGGCTTTCTGAAACTTATTATAAGGAGAAAATTCTTTGGGTGTTTTACCATACATTAAGCCTTCTTCCTGTGCTTTTAATTCCCTTCCCGGAAAAATTAAAATCAAGAAAAAAATTGCCAATACCCAATAGTTACGTTTCATTATATGATTTTTTTAGTTTGCTTTACAAATTGCATATACCTCAATTTCGACCAAAAGTGTTTCCCAGCACAATCTTACCTGTATTCCAGTAGCAGCGGGCAATGGGTCGAGATTCAGCCACTGATAAAAAGAGGTGCGTATTTTATTAAATTCACCATAATCCCTTTCAATATCCCTTAGGTAATTGGTTGTCCGAACCACGTCATGCCATGACATTCCTTCTGCTTCAAGAAGATTGGTGATATTTAAATAGGTCCTCCATAGCTGAGCCTTGAAATCACCGATGTGCTCTGGTTTACCTTCTTCATTTACACTCGCGGTTCCCGAAATAAGCAATACCTTATAGCCCCCCAGGTCCAGACGTAAGGCTCTGGAAAATGAGGATGGTTTCTCATAGTTATAAGCTTCATTAATAGTATGAGGTGCATGGACCACATGTTTTTCTATTGGAGGTCGTTCGACGTGTATGGGAGGATAAACTGATTCAACGATCTTATTGTCCTCAGATAGGATTCCAAGCTTTTTCATTTCAATCTTTTCTCCATCGGTAAGTTTCGTAAGATCGATGAGCATTTTTTTATTATTCTTTACTTCTGATATACTTTCCATATTCCCGTTAATTTTAACATTTATTCTAACTATTTATATTCTTGTTTGAATTCCATATTCAATATTTTAGAATTCAATTACACTTTTATTTCAGTAACTCTCCGCGACTAATACCCTTTGATGTGGCAACCCAAATGACATCGTCTTTAACATCTACACCAATTATATAATTATGAGAAATTGAAGGTGTCATTTCCAATTCTGTTTTATCGGAACCATCGGTTATGATGGCCTTTCCATTTTTGTTGGTTTCATTTTTTGTATAGGTAACCCAGTTTTTACCATCGGTACTGCTTAATCCTTTATCCGTGCAAATAAATGCCACTGGCCCATCAGCTTTAATAAAATTTATAAAATTACTTGCCAATCCACTATCGTGGTCAAAATACCCTTTCCAATGAACACCATCATAGCGGCTTAATCCAAAATAAGTGGCTACCCATAAATGGCCATCTGCCCACGACGTACCCGTCGTAATATCATGAACTACCCCATCATCCGGAAAAAGGTCAATCTCCATGTTACCATCAGGGTCAACATAATCTCTGAATGTTTTTGTTTTCTTGGTATATTCTACTACGCCTCCACCCCATGCCGCGATAAATATTTTGCCGTCTCCCGCACATACTCCATATGTCCATGGTTCGTGCATTGGGGCATTCTGTTCTGTGAATATTTCCCATCTTTTGGTATGAGTATCATACTGGCCGGCACCTCCACCCGTCGCTACCCAAACATCCTTTTCATCACATATGACGGCATAGATCAAATCATTAGGCATTCCGCTATTCATTTGTGTAAAGTTTTCAAATTTACCCGTAGACCACCTGGTTAATCCTCCCATTGTTCCTATCCAAACATCTCCCGTTACGTCACTTACATCAATGGCTAAAACCCCATTATGTGCAAGCCCATCTTCTGTTGTATAAGTTCTCCATTTCCCATTTTCATAAACTGCCAAACCTTCATGGGTCCCAACTAAAACCCTCTCACCATCTATTCGTACACAATAGGTTTTATCCCCTGGAAGTCCATCTTTTGAAGTAAAAGTACGCCAGTTCCCATAAATTGGCATGGAGCTCTTATCGTTCTTTAAATTGGTGTCTCCCGTACTATTAATAGTTACTTTTTCGGTATTTATTGCCCCTGAATGTTGATTAAAAGAAGTTGTCCTAAAGATTGAAGAATGTTGTCCAACCAATGAACCAACTGCCAAAATAACAACTGCAATTGCGGCAAATTTTGAATATTTAATCAGTGTTTTTTTTATCATGGCTTTTTGTCTATATTAAAT
>JBATIW010000160.1:0-7155 GCA_049668005.1 Maribacter sp. | reverse complement strand
ATCTTGCCCTCGATTTAATATTAAAAGGAATTTACGGCCGCATGGTAGTATTAAAAAACGGACGCTATGACCATGTCCCTATAGAAGTTGTTACAGAAACCAAAAAGTTTGTCAATGTAGATAAGTTCTATAACCGTCCAAAACTACATCCATTTTATAAAAACTTTGACCAGCTTCCACTGTTCATCATGACCAATGACTAATGCCAATTAGTGTTCAAAGGGGAGGCGCTAAAAAACGAAGGGATTTACGCTACGGATAATCATGAAAATCAAGCATAGCGAATTATGTTGAGCTTACCGAAGTATAGCTATGCTTGATTTTTATTTTTCATTCAAGACATACCGATTATCAAGTTCCAGAATCAAGTCCAAGTTCAAGAATTATATATTTATTCTGACTACAGAACAGCGATCATGGATATTTCTACATTAACGAATTTAGGTAGATTGGCTACTTCAACAGTTTCTCGGGCAGGAGCACTTTCTGCATTAAAATAAGTGGCGTAAACTGCATTAATTTCAGCAAATTGGTTCATGTCAGCAATAAAGATGGAGGTTTTGACCACATTTTCAAATGTCATACCAGCTTCTGTAAGAATGGCTTTTAAGTTTTCCATGGATTGTTCGGTCTCTTTGGCAATATCGCCTTCTACAAGCTTCCCTGTTGCGGGATCAATAGGTATTTGGCCAGAAATGTATAGTGTATTACCTGAAAGCACAGCTTGGTTGTACGGCCCTATTGGCGCTGGGGCATTCGAAGTTGTTATTATTGTTTTCATTTTGAAATTGTTTTAAAATGTTACCTAAACCTTTGGCTTCTATTCTCCCATTTAAGATCACTTAAAATAGATGCCTTTATCCCAATAAAGAAATACCATCTTTTGTAGGTCCCGAAAGGTGTCCAGTTAAATCGCATTACAAAGCTCTTTAAATCGCGCTCAAACCTTAACTGCGTGAGTGTAAAACCTTTATTTTTAAAATCATACCCTGAAGACCCCCCAACCTTCCACCGCGGCCCCAAGTTCACATCCCCTGAAAACATAAGCGAATGACTGCTAAATTCATTTTGTCTTGCAGAATTGGAATAGGATGCAGAGTAGGCTAAACGCAAATTCCAAGGAATTGTAGTACCGAAGATCGGATTTTCAATATTCTCTGGATCTTTGCGTGGATCCCTTTGGGTATCTCTAAAACTATCTGCTTTTCCAAAAAGGTCATCGGTACGCCCTCCACTTTGGGCTACATAGTCATATTCATCTACTTCATCCTCCGCTTCTTCCTTATCTTTCTTGAATGTTTCATTACTCAAGGAATATCCCATATTTATATTGGCACGTGTTAACCTAAGAAGACTTCCACCATTATTGACATTAAATGTGTTGATTCTTCTCCCATTATTATCAATGGCGTAGGGGTCAAGACCTGCCGAGAAGTTAATAGACATTTTATTGTTCAAAATATTGGTACCTCCATTAACACTAAAAGGACTTAGTTTAAGCGAATCAGATTCAAAATTGTAACCTGTTGAGATGTTGAAATTACTAAGAATAGGTACTTTTTTAGCTTCAGTGGCCGTGGAATCCTTGTCCCTTACTTTGGCCTCCAAGGTATTGGCCAGTGAAAAGCTAAGACTATTGGACTTGCCCAAACTAGGCGAGCCATAAAGAGTACCTTGAAACTTTGTGAACTGTACCACATCACCATCACCGTCAATATACTCATCATAAAATTGTTCAAAAGAAGGAGCATACCCATAGCTTAATGATGGTCGCATAACATGCCTTATCGCCTGTATTTTTTTATCTTCCCCAAAGTTGAAAGTACCGTATAATGTGGTTCCTACACTAGCACTGAAGTTATATTTATTGAAACGGTCAAAACCGCTAATGGTATCGGTAACAACTGCTTCTTGTTCAGTATCAAAACTTTTATTATAGGTTTCCAAGGTCCAAACGTCCTCATAATTACCCCCTACACTTACACTAAAAAATTTCGCTATTTTAAAGTTCGTACTGATAGGAATACGATGTTTTGCACCAACTCTGGCACCGTCGAACATTTCAGTCTTTAAAAAATCATCATCGGTAGTTGAAATTCTATTTTGGGCATTCAAATCATATTGAAAATTGATGTTTTGGATTAACCCTTTTTTTATGCCATCCCGTTTTGCAAAAGGAAAAATACGTTCCATACTAGTTTGCAAGGTCGGGAGACTCATTTCAATAGTCTGAGTATTTGTATTTTGGCTATGGGTAGCGGTTAAACTCATATTCACCGAAGGGTACGCTGGAAATGTTTTGGAATATGAAATTGAGGATGAAAGTGTGTTATTTTGGGTATTGGGTAAATTTCGTTGCTGCAACGAATTACGATAATATTCGCTACTTCCCATATTTACCGATGCTGAAAATCGGGAGTTGGGACTTGCCTTGGTATCTTGCGAATGGGATATTTGAATATTCCAGTTTTTGGTAAGGCTATAGTCGCTAAACCCTTTTTGGCTTGTTACTAAATTTTCAAATCTGAAGTTAATATTACCACTGTATTTATAACGCTTTGAATAAATTGACTGTGTTTTAAAACCCCAACTGCCATTCGTGTAAAAGTCTCCAGTTACCAAAATATCGGCATATTCACCTATAGGAACATAGTACCCCATATCCTGTAGAAAATAACCTCGACGTGGTTCATTGCCAAAAGTCGGCATCATGATCCCTGCAGATCTTCCCACAGTCAACGGAAAGTAAGCAAAGGGCATGGCAATAGGTGTCGGTACATCGGCAATATATAAGTTACTGAATCCTGCAATCACCTTTTTTTGAGGCACAAATTTGGCCTTTCGAATCCTGATATAATAATCAGGATTTATAGTATCGGAAGCTGTTGTGATTCTTCCTTCACTTAAAAAATAAACAGAGTCATTTTCCTTTTTGGTAATATCGGCATAAACCTTCATGTTATCGCTGCCCAATTGTCCAAGGCCTGCCTGTTGTTCCGTTCTTGAGTTCCAGATTATTGCTTTTTGGGTATCAAAATTAAAGCGTATTGAATCGGGAATAACTTCATTATCTCCTTGTTTAAAGAAAGGAAGCTGGGAGTAATTTCCAAGAGAATCTTTCATCCGTCCCGCATATACCTCGTTCTTAACGTAGTCCATAACAATGATTCCTGCTTTGAGCTCAGTATCTTGATATTGAATTTCAGCTTCGTTGTAGAGATAAATTTTCTGTTCTTTTTGACTTAGTCTAACATAATCCTTGGCCTTATATTTTATAATATCAAGTAATAACGGCGGCTTGGTAGTTGTGGTATCAACGCTTGTTGAATCATTCGCCAGCGCTGACCTTAACTCACTTTCGGTGAAAATGGGCGCGACTATGGTGTCTTCCACTGCTTTTATGGGCAATGGTACAATTCGGTCCTCTTGTGCGTGCCCAAAGTTGCCACCAATTATAAGTAGTAATAGGAAAAGTAAATAGTGTTTATTTGATTGCAAGGCTATATATCCTATTTTTGTAAAGGTTTGGCTTGACTTTTGGAGATCAAACTTACATATATTTTTTGTTCCCTTAATAGGGTATTACAATAATTTTAACCATTTACAGGACCTCAAATCACCTTGTTTATATGAATATGAATCGTATTTTTATTACCTCTTTGTTCCTCTTGGCTTTGTTGCTTACATCATTCAGCAGTGATAATCTGCCTTTTAGGAACAATGGAAAATTTGTAGTTGTACTTGATGCAGGTCATGGTGGTCATGACCCAGGTAATTTGGGTAATGGTTATCTTGAGAAGAATATTGCCTTGAACATTGTTCTTAAAGTCGGAAAAATATTGGAGACCAATCCGGACATTAAGGTGATTTATACCAGAAAGGACGATTCTTTTATTGATTTATACGTAAGAGGGGAAATTGCCAATAAGGCAAATGCCGATTTGTTCGTTTCAGTGCATTGCGTTTCACACTCTTCAGATGCTAATGGCGCAGGGACTTTTGTACTCGGCTTACATGCCAATAAACAAAATTTCGAAATTGCAAAGAAAGAAAACTCGGTAATCTATCTAGAGGATAACTATCAGGATAGATACGCCGATTACGATATCAATTCACCTGAGTCCATCATAGGGTTGACGATAATGCAGGAAGAATTTTTAGACCAGAGTATAGCTTTGGCCAAATTGATACAGGATAATTTTTCCGGGAGTTTAAAGCGGAATAACCGGAAAGTAAAACAAGCAGGTTTTATCGTTTTACATCAGACATTCATGCCCAGTGTATTAATCGAAACAGGCTTCCTAACCAACAAATCTGAAGGGGCATTTTTGAATTCAAAAGAAGGGCAATCACAAATGGGGACTGCAATTGCAGAGGCTATTTTAAAATACAAAAATTCCGTGCAGATGAGTATGGCGGAACAGCCGCAAGAGATAGCAATGGTGGAAGAGGTTCAAAAGAAGGATGAGCCAATAGAAAAAGAGGTAGCTCAAAAGATGGATGAACAAATTGAAAAAGAAAAAGTTCAAAAGGATATTGAGATTCCAGTCGAAACCACAATTCCTCCTGTTCAGGAAGAACCAAAGGAAACAATACCTGTGGTTGTCGAAAAGGAGCCGGACGTGTCAGTTGTAGACAAAAAAGTGATTGAGGCTCCAGCTAAGAAAACCGGAGAAGAAAATGAGATAGTTTCACCTATCCCTAAAACAGATAAGCCGGTTAGTAAACCCAAAGTGATTTTTAAAGTGCAGATTATGGCTAGTGTAAAGGATTTGGAGCTTAAGTCACAAAACTTCAAGGGTTTAGGAAGGCTTTCCAGAGAGCCCTACAAGAACTTGTATCGTTATATGTATGGTATTACGAATTCATACCAAGAGGCTGAAATGTTAAAAACCAATGCCCATGTGAAAGGGTATACCAGCTCTTTTATCGTTGCGTATAAGGAGGGTGTCAGAATCCCATTGACCGAAGCTCTTAAATACGTTTCTGAATAATAACAGCGGTGTCATTTTTATTTCTAATTTTGTTAGAGCCAGTTTTGAAAGATATGATTGGAATTATTATAGACTATTTTTGATACATAACGAGGCAAAATTCTTAAGCATAGCATTGCTACGGCTCATAATTTTAGCGAAGTAATGTGCAAAAAGAAGCATAAAAAACAATTGATTTATTTTAAAACTGGCTCTTAATAACGATAAACCAATCCATTTGAAACTATCCAGAGAAATTAAGACAGGAATAATTGTAGTTGGGGGTATACTACTATTCATTTTAGGTTTTAGTTATTTAAAATCAACGCCTTTATTTGACAATAGCAAAACACTATATGCTGTTTATAAGCATGTAGGTGGTCTCCAACCTGGAACTTCAGTAAGTATTAACGGTTTTAATGTTGGCACGGTGAATGATATCCGGTTTAAAGATGAATCGGGTAATTTGTTAGTGACGTTTTCAGTGAACAATGATTTTACATTTTCCAAAAATAGTAAGGCAGAGTTATACGATACCGGAATTATCGGTGGAAAAGGAATTCAGATCAAACCTGTTTTTGATGGTGCTCGCGATGCACAAGCTGGTGACACACTTATATCCGATACAAAACCAGGTCTGACAGAATTGGTACAACAGAAATTAACCCCATTACAGCAGAAAATCGAAGGTGCTTTTACCAATGCGGATACGCTGTTGATGAATGTTAATGAAGTGCTGGACGCCAAAACCAAAAGTGACTTGCGAGAATCTATTTCAGGACTCAATAAATTAATGAAAAGCCTAGAGGGTAGTGCCGAAGTTCTTAATGATCTTTTGAAAAACAACCAAGGTAAATTGGATAGTTCATTGACTAATTTCAATGAACTTTCTTTAAATTTCGCCAAAATTTCAGATTCCCTGAACAATGCTGGTTTAGGACGAACTTTGGCTAGCTTGGAATCTACCGTTTCGAATTTGGATAAGATTTTGGGTAAATTAGAGAAAGGGGATGGGTCTTTGGGTAAACTTATGAAAGATGAGCAATTGTATAATAATTTGAACAATGCTTCAAAAGAATTGGATTTGTTACTTCAGGATTTTCGTTTGAATCCGAAAAGATATGTCAATGTCTCGGTTTTTGGTAAAAAACAGAAGGATTATACCCTTCCTGATAATGACCCGGCCGAAAAAATAGAGCAACCTTAAATGGAATACCTTCCTAATACTTTATTTGCTGTAGTACTTCTTATTGGTATAGGGTTTTTTACACGGAATGTAAAGAAGCTTGCCAGGAACATTAAATTAGGAAGGGAAGTAGACGTTAGCGATAACAAACCTCTACGATGGAAGAATATGGCCAAAATTGCCTTGGGTCAGACAAAAATGGTCGTTAGGCCTATCTCGGGAATTCTCCATATTCTGGTTTATGTCGGTTTCATTGTAATTAACCTGGAAGTTCTTGAAATTATAATCGATGGTCTTTTAGGTACACATAGAATATTTGCACCGCTTGGTAGTGTCTATGATATTTTAATTGGTTCTTTTGAAATATTGGCCTTTTTGGTTATTGTGGCGTTTATTATTTTCTGTATTCGTAGGAATGTTATAAATCTCCAGAGTTTTGTTAAGCCTCAAATGAAGGGTTGGCCAAAAAACGACGCCAACTTGATTCTTTATATAGAATTGGTCTTAATGTTCTTGTTTTTGACCATGAACTCAGCTGATTATCAGTTGCAACAGTTGGGAGTAGCACATTATACCCAAGCAGGTTCATTCCCAATCAGTCAATTTTCAGCTCCTCTGTTTGAAGGCATGTCGACACAATCACTTATTCTAATTGAAAGAATTGCATGGTGGTTGCACATTGTTGGTATCTTGTTCTTTTTGAACTATCTCTACTATTCCAAACATTTACATATTCTATTGGCTTTCCCAAACACTTATTTTGGAAAAGTGGCCGCTATGGGCGAATTAAAAAATCTTGATTCCGTTACCAAAGAAGTTATGCTTATGATGGATCCAGATGCAGATCCGTATGCCGCGCCTGTGGAAGAATCGACTAACGGGGAGGCAGGTTCAGCTGAACCTGAAAAATTCGGGGCGTCTGATGTTACCGATCTAAATTGGGTTCAATTACTAAATGCATACACCTGTACCGAATGTGGTCGTTGTACTAGTGAA
>JBATIW010000159.1:0-2366 GCA_049668005.1 Maribacter sp. | reverse complement strand
ATGACCAACAGTTGCCGATCTTCCCGCATTGCGATGTGTTGATTAACTATTTCCATTTTTTGATTGATTTATGATGAATAACTATAAATATGACGCAAAAACAAAATTTATGTTACACAAAAAAGAGCAACAATTATTTCTTCTTCAATAGTTTGGCCAACTTTTCCTTATCCTTGGTGATTGTGGTTTTGAGCTTTTCGATTTTAGCATTCATCTTTTCTATATCGGCAGGTGATAGTTTCCCTTTTTCTTGTCCTTTTGCCAACTTTTGTTGAATACTACCTATCTTTTTTTCATTTTTGGAGATTGTCTTTTGCTTTGATCCAATGGCATTTGCTAATTTCCCGTCTTGCTTTTGCCTTTTTTCAGTCTTCTTTAGTTCTTTCTCCGCTTTCTCCGCTTTCTTTTCCTGCTTTTCTACCTTCTTTATAACCATCTTTTGCTCTTTGACGGCTTCTTTTTCAATGAAAGGCGTGTTATGGTCTTCCGATTGAGCAGCTATAGGGTTAATGGCAAAACCACATAAGATGACCAGTAAAATTAATCGTTTCATTTTTTAAAATTTAATGGTTAATGGAGTAATGAATATATGAAAATATTCCGTTTTAAATATATAATCCCTTTTGAACCACCCAATAAACAAAATGATATATAATGGGGATTTCCCTATTTTTGTTGGCAAATTATAGCTATGATCCCATCAGACACAATTGTTGCATTGGCCACCCCTTCAGGTGCGGGAGCTATAGCCGTTATTCGTGTTTCTGGGGAAGATGCCATTACGATTACAAATTCAGTTTTCAAATCGGTGCATGGCAAGGATTTGAGCAAACAAAAAAGTCATACCATTCTTCTAGGGCATATTTTGGATGACAATCGAACCTTGGACGAGGTGCTACTGTCCATATTCAAGGGGCCCCACTCCTACACTGGCGAAAATGTAATTGAGATTTCCTGCCATGGTTCCCCATACATACAGCAACAAATAATCCAATTATTGCTTAGAAAAGGATGCAGAATGGCGGATGCGGGGGAGTTTACCCTCCGTGCTTTTTTACATGGGAAATTAGATCTGAGCCAAGCCGAAGCAGTGGCCGACCTTATCTCCAGCGAGAATGAAGCAACACACCAAATCGCGATGCAACAAATGCGAGGTGGTTTCAGCAATGAGATTAAATTGTTACGTGAGGAACTATTGAACTTTGCCTCGCTTATAGAATTAGAGTTGGATTTCGCAGAAGAGGATGTGGAATTTGCGGACAGGGCTAAATTTAAGGAGCTCTTAAACAGAATTCAAGAGGTACTAAAAAGATTGATCGATTCCTTTTCGGTAGGTAATGTAATTAAAAATGGAATTCCCGTGGCCATCGTGGGCGAACCGAATGTAGGTAAGTCAACACTTCTCAATGCCCTTTTAAATGAGGAACGGGCCATTGTTTCAGAAATTGCGGGCACCACAAGGGATGCCATTGAAGACGAATTGACCATTGGGGGCATAGGTTTTCGATTTATAGATACAGCTGGCATTAGGGACACGGAAGATGTGGTGGAAAACATAGGTATTAAGAAGACTTTTGAAAAAATCAACCAAGCCCAGGTGGTACTGTTTATTCACGGTGCCGAAGAATTTCAAAACTCGGAGATCAATTTAAAGAGCTTGCAACTTGAAGTTGGGAAAATAGCATCAAAATATCCTGATAAACCCTTGGTAATCATCGTTAATAAGATTGATATTCTTAGCCCAAATGAAAAAGCCAAACTTGAAGAAATGCTTTCGAAAGTAACGGTGACCTCTTTTCAGTTGATATCAGCGAAAACAGGTGAAGGTATTGAGGCAGTTAAAAATTTACTCTTGAATTTTGTTAATACAGGGGCGCTTAGAAACAATGAAACCATTGTTACGAATACCCGTCATTACCATGCATTGCTAAAAGCCTTGGAAGAGGTGCAAAAGGTACAAGCTGGGATGGACGATTCTATTTCAGGTGATCTCCTGTCAATTGATATTCGCCAAGCATTATACCACTTTGGGGAAATTACCGGGGAAATTACTTCGGACGATTTGTTGGGAAATATCTTTGCGAATTTCTGTATCGGGAAGTAACCACCACAAAACAAATAAATGATACAAACTCTTAGTATTTAAGTTAAGATTATACAGAAAGGTATCATTTTAAACATTGGAGTTTATAAGAATCAGCTACCTGACCATATGTTTTTATTTCAAATCCTTTGCTCCTAGCTGAATCTATTATTCGTTTATGAATTTCTAATTGAGGGTCATACTCCATTGCTGCCCATGGATGTAAACATAAAGCAATACTTAAGGTAGGTAGGTCCATATTATTTGCTTGTATAAGTAATTC
>JBATIW010000158.1:0-2150 GCA_049668005.1 Maribacter sp. | reverse complement strand
TGGGGATGGACAGACCCCACTACGAATAAGGAATATGCCCTAATGGGATTGGATAATGCCACGGCCTTTGTAGATATTACCGATACCGAAAATCTTGTTTATCTGGGTAAGTTACCTTCCGCTACTTCCTCAAGTTCTTGGCGCGATATTAAAGTGTATCAGAATCACGCTTATATTGTTTCCGAAGCTGATGACCATGGCATGCAGGTTTTTGATTTGACCCGCTTACGCAATGTTACCAATACCCCTGAAACTTTCAATGATGACGGGCGTTACACTGGTTTTGGCAATGCGCATAATGTGGTAATCAATGAAGATACGGGCTATGCCTATCCCGTAGGGACTGCCAGGGATGATGAGTTTAATGGAGGCGTTCATTTTGTGAATTTACAGGACCCAAAAAATCCGGTATCCGAAGGGGGTTACGGCGTAAATGGCTATTCCCATGACGCCCAAGTGATAACTTATAATGGCCCTGATTTAGATTACGCGGGTGCCGAAATATTTATTGGGGCTAATGAAACCCAAGTGGCTATAGTTGATATTACCGACAAGGAAAATCCTGTAGGGGTAGCGACTTTTAGTTATTCCAATCTTGCCTACACCCATCAAGGATGGTTTACTGAAGATCAGCGCTATCTAATTCTTGGGGACGAGTTGGATGAGGTCAACTTTGGTTTCGACTCCCGCACCTTGGTTTTCGATCTTTCAGATTTAGATAATCCTATCTTACATACGAGTTATACAGGCACAACTACTGCTATTGATCACAACGGTTATGTGAAGGAGGATCAATATTTTCTGGCTAATTATAGAGCCGGAGTTAGAGTTTTGGATATTTCCGATATCGCAAGTAAAAGCATTGTTGAAGAAGGCTTTTTTGACACTTTTCCTTCAAGTGATAGTGCCGGTTTTAATGGGGTATGGAGTGTTTACCCTTACTTCACTAGTGGCAAGATCATCGTGAGCGATATAAACTCTGGTTTGTTTATCATTAAGAAGTCAGAATAATGCGAAAGTTTTTCATTCTTTTATTGGGACTAAACTTTTTTGGCTGTTCAACTGACGGCGAGGAAGGCATTACCCTAGTGCCTGAAGCCCAAATTGAATTTGTCGGGGAAGTGGAATGGGTTAGGAGTTTTGGAGGTTCGGGTGAGGATAGTGGCCAGGCAGTCATTACAACTTCAGATGGGGGCTATGCCATTTTAGGATTTTCCAATAGTTTGGACGGTGATATTATAGGAAAGACAACTGCCGTAAATGATTATTGGCTTTTAAAGTTGGATGCAGCTGGTAATTTGGAATGGAATAAAACTTACGGTGGCAGCAAAGATGATAGAGGGCAGTCTTTGGCCCAGACCATTGACGGAGGCTATATTCTCACGGGATATGCCATGAGCGATGATGGGGATGGCAGTAATAATGAAGGTTTTCATGACAATTGGATTTTAAAATTAGATGCTTCGGGCAACATAGAATGGGAAAAAAGTTTTGGCTTTTCAGGCCATGACCATTCATATGATATAATACAAACACAAGATGGCGGCTTTTTCTTTATTGGCTTTTTGGATATTACGGCAGCCAGGGCTGATGGGTATAACGAAAAAGGACAATTTCTGACACGCCATGGTGTTGGTGAGTTTTGGGGAACAAAGATCGATGCCCAGGGCAATGTTCAATGGCGTAAATATTTTGGAGGCACCAATAATGACAGGGCACATGCAGTTGTTCAGTCCAATGATGGGGGCTTTGTATTGGCAGGATTTTCGGAAAGCGATGATTTTGATATAAGCGATACTAAGGGCAGCTATGATTTTTGGGTTGTAAAAATTGCAAGTACAGGTGATTTGGTATGGGAACGTTCCTTTGGGGGATCAGGTATAGAGATTGCCTATGATATAGCTAAAACAACCGATAATGGCTATGTTATTACTGGCAATACATTCAGCAATGATACCGATGTTTCAAAAAACAATGGAGAGTCGGACGTTTGGTTGATAAAGTTAGCTGATAACGGCAATCTTTTATGGGAAAAAACCTTTGGCGGTACCCAATTCGATGCTGCTCAAGCTGTTTATCCTAGTTTGGATGGAGGTTTCCTTATTGCAGGAAACTCCAAAAGCTCAGATATTGATGCTGTGTCCAATATG
>JBATIW010000157.1:0-4960 GCA_049668005.1 Maribacter sp. | reverse complement strand
TATTATAGGGAACCCCAATGTTGGGAAATCTACCTTGATGAATGCTTTTGTTGGGGAAAAGCTCTCGATAATAACCTCAAAGGCACAGACAACAAGACACCGAATCCTAGGTATTGTTAATGGCGATGATTTTCAGGTCATACTTTCAGATACACCTGGAATTATCAAGCCCGCTTATGAGTTGCAATCTTCGATGATGAACTTTGTGAAATCCGCCTTTGAAGATGCGGATGTGCTGCTTTATATGGTCGAAATAGGTGAGAAAGCCCTTAAAGATGAACAGTTTTTTGAGAAAATCAAAAACAGTACAATACCTGTACTGTTATTAATGAATAAGATCGATGCCTCAACACAGGAAATTTTAGAGGAACAAATACAATACTGGCAGGAACAATTACCAACGGTTGAAATTCATCCCATTTCAGCATTGAATAATTTCAATGTTAAAGGAGTGTTCGAGCGTATTTTAGAGTTACTTCCCGAATCACCTCCCTATTACCCAAAAGACCAATTAACAGATAAACCTGAACGTTTCTTTGTTAATGAAACCATTCGAGAAAAAATATTGATGTATTACAAAAAAGAGATTCCATATTCCGTTGAAATTGAGACGGAGGAATTTTTTGAAGACCCGGAAATAATTAGAATGAGGGCGGTAATAATGGTAGAACGCGATTCCCAAAAAGGAATTATCATTGGTCACAAGGGGAGTGCCTTAAAACGAGTTGGGGTTGAGGCCCGTAAGGATCTGGAGAAATTCTTTGGTAAACAAGTGCATCTTGAATTATATGTAAAGGTGAACAAGAATTGGAGAAGCGATTCAAGGCAATTGAAAAGATTTGGCTATAATCAAAAGAAATAAACTACAGACCCAAACTCTGATTCATAAAATTGTGTAATTCCCGCATCTGTGGTTTTCCCTTACTTCTTCCAGCCCGTCCAAAGGCATAGAGTACAAACCAAAGTAGTACCATAAATACCATTAGGCCAATTTGAATTCCATAGGGTCGCTCCAAGGATGCACTCGAATATGCCCACACTCCTAAACCAATAAATAAGGTAGCTACCCCAAAATGCAGGAACATAAAAAACGTCCATAAGGTAGGGTTTGGCCCAAACAGCCCATACAATTTACATCTACCTTCTTCTGTATCGCTTATTTCCAACTGTAATTGTGGCGACCAAAAATGGACTTCCTCATTATTGAATTTGATAAAAACATGGTCGTCCATTCGTTTTACCAAAAATGGGGGTTGATCAATATTCTCAAAAATTTGTAATGCTTTTTCCTTAGGTTGTTCAAGTTCTATTTGAAATCTTGGCCTAAGAACTATTTCGTTTGGAAGTGTTTGCACTATATACTTATATTAGAAATTAAAAGATAATATTTTCTTCGGATTTAAATAGTACTTTTGCCGCAAATTAATGAAGTATGAGTGCTATTGTAGCCATTGTTGGAAGGCCGAATGTTGGAAAATCTACCTTTTTCAATCGATTGATTCAAAGAAGGGAAGCTATTGTTGATGCCGTTAGTGGGGTTACAAGAGATCGTCATTATGGGAAGAGTGATTGGAATGGTAAAGAGTTTTCATTAATTGATACTGGTGGATATGTAGTTGGAAGCGATGATATTTTTGAACAAGAAATAGATAAGCAAGTAGAATTGGCTATAGAAGAAGCCGATGCCCTGATTTTCATGGTAGATGTTGAAACTGGTGTTACTGGGATGGATGAGGATGTTGCCAAGATGTTGCACAAAGTAAATAAACCTGTGTTCTTGGCAATAAATAAGGTTGACAATGCCAAACGGGCCGAAGATGCCGTTGAATTTTATTCTCTTGGTCTTGGGGAATATTATACGCTCTCCAGTATAAATGGTAGCGGTACAGGTGAATTGTTGGATGCTCTTGTAAAGGTATTGCCTGAAAACGTAGAAGAAGAAAGTGACCTTCCTAGATTTGCTGTTGTTGGTAGACCAAATGCTGGTAAATCATCCTTTATCAATGCATTGATTGGTGAAGAAAGATATATTGTTACCGATATTGCCGGTACGACTAGGGATAGTATCGATACCAAATACAACCGCTTTGGATTTGAATTCAATCTCGTTGATACGGCTGGAATCCGGAGAAAATCAAAAGTAAAGGAAGATCTTGAATTTTACTCGGTAATGCGTTCTGTCCGTGCCATTGAACATAGCGATGTAAGTCTTTTATTGTTGGATGCCACTAGAGGTTTTGATGGTCAGGTTGCCAATATTTTCTGGTTGGCACATAGAAATAACAAAGGGATTGTAATTTTGGTTAATAAATGGGATTTGGTCGAGGATAAGGAGACGAACACCATGAAACATTTTACCGAAAAGATTAAAGAGGCTATTGAACCATTTACTGATGTTCCTATTCTTTTTATATCGGTATTGACCAAGCAAAGGATTTTTAAGGCGATTGAAACCGCTGTTGAGGTTTTTAAAAATAGGAGTATTAAGATACCTACGCGAAAATTCAACGATATTATGTTACCCATCATTGAAAACTATCCACCCCCAGCGTATAAGGGTAAATATGTAAAGATTAAGTTCTGTACACAATTACCAACGCCTTACCCTCAATTTGCCTTTTTCTGTAACCTACCTCAATATGTGCGGGAGCCTTACAAACGATATCTTGAAAATAAAATAAGGGAAAACTTTGATTTTAGCGGAGTGCCAATTACCATATTTATGAGAAAGAAGTAGATTTTTTTTGGTCAGAAGTTGTAAGTCCCAATAGCACACTTCCAATGGCATAGTATTTTATAAAAACTACCATCCACCTGAAGCACCGCCTCCACCGAAGCCGCCCCCGCCAAATCCGCCACTGAAACCACCACCTCCGCCGAAGCTTCCGCCACTGCCAAAGCCTCCTCTGGATTTTCCACTACCAAAGCCACCACGTCCCATATTGCTGAGGATAATGATATCCCATAGATCTAGTCCAGACCTTTTTCCACCACCTTTTCCTCCGCCTTTTCGTCTATTTCGACTGGAAAGAATAATGAGGATGACAATAAAAATAATGATAGGTAAGAATGCCTCGAACGGGAAACCTGGATTATCATCAAAGGATCTCTCTTCTTTGAATTCACCATTCAAAACTTGGAAAATAGCATCTGCACCCTTATTCAATCCACCGTAATAATCATCTTGTTTGAACTGCGGTATTATCACATTTTCAATAATACGACGGGACATGGCATCCGTAAGGGAACCTTCAACACCATAACCCGTATTGATGGCTATTTTGCGGTCATCCTTGGCTAACAGTACCAAGATACCATTATCTTCAGCTTCCTGCCCAATACCCCATTCTTGGCCCCATTGAGCTCCTAAGTAAGTGATATTCTCACCTTCGGTAGAACTTATGATAGCCACAACAATTTGGGTTGAAGTACTGTCGGAATACTGAATGAGCTTTTGTTCAAGATCCTTTTTCTGATGCTCGGGCAGTAGATCTATATAATCATAAACACTAGTTTCTAACTGCGGTTTTTCGGGAATTTGAAACTGGGCGAAAGCGGACGAACACCAACATAATACCAATAAGAGTAGGCTAGTTTTTAGATATCTCATTGCTCAATTCGTTTGCATCGCCATGATTCCAAGGAAAATGATCTTCCATTTCCTTGCCAGCTTTCAATATACCATCAATTAGCCCTTGTTTAAACCTTCCATTTTTAAAATGGGTTTCAATAATGTCTTTTGTTGTATTCCAAAAGTCCTTGGGCACTACTTGGTCAATACCCCGGTCACCATATATCGCGAATTTCTTATCGTTAACGGCAACATAGAAGAGCACCCCGTTTTCTTCCTTGGTATTATCCATTTTCAATAAATGGAAAACCTCCTTAGCTCGATTAACATGGTCATTCTGAGTATGTGCTTCGATATGTACACGGATTTCCCCAGAAGTATTTTTTTCGGCATCAAGAATAGCCTGAACAATTTCCTGCTCTTCTTTCGCGGTCAAAAAATCTTCTACTCTGGACATGTTTTGATTTAGTTAAACTCGAAATTCACATCCGGGGCCTGTTCTGCACCTGCTTCTGATTTAAAGTAGGCGAGTTCATCAAAATTCAAGAAACCTGCTAAAATCGAATTAGGAAAGGTTTTTACATGATTGTTATAAGGTTCAATGGTTGCATTGAAACGATCACGAGCTACGTTGATCCTGTTCTCCGTGCCTTCCAATTGGGATTGCAGTTCCAAAAAGTTTTGGTTGGCCTTCAGATCAGGATATCGCTCCACGGTTACCAAGAGACTCTTTAATGCCCCACTTAAACCACCTTGGACTTCATTGAATTTAGCCAATTGTTCTGGAGTAATATTCGTTGGGTCAATAGAGACCGATGTGGCCTTGGCCCTCGCTTCGATTACATCGGTTAAGGTACCTCTTTCAAAATCGGCCGCACCTTGCACGGTTTTTACTAAATTGTCAATGAGGTCATTTCTTCTTTGATAGGCACTTTCTACATTGGCCCAGGTTTTGGTTGAGGTCTCTTTAAGTTTTATAGCCGTGTTGTTGAAGCCAACACCCCATTGGTAGAGTCCAAATGCAATTACGACGATAATGATCAAGGGGATTAACCATTTTTTCATGATAGTGTGTTTTAAAAGTTATTTATAGTTGATCTTTGATTTTCGTCAGTTCACTTTTAACCATTTCCAATTTTTGAATGATATCAAAATTCGATAAGGTCTTTTGCTTTTCTTCTTTTAAGTGGGTTTTGGCGCCTTCGAGTGTAAATCCGCGTTCTTTTACCAGATGGTAGATCAACTGAAGGTTTTTTATATCCTGTGGGGTGAATTTGCGATTGCCTTTTGCATTTTTTTTCGGCTTCAATGCATCAAATTCCTTTTCCCAAAAACGAATCAAAGATGTATTTACGCCAAAGGCCTTGGCTACTTCGCCAATACCATAAT
>JBATIW010000156.1:0-2743 GCA_049668005.1 Maribacter sp. | reverse complement strand
GGCGCTATCGATATTTTGTCTGCTTTGCAGGGTAAAATACCGAGTTTGTCCATAGAATCGATCAACAGTCCTGGGGGCGGTACAGAGAAAGTCGCTTTTTTAAGAGGTCGGAGTTCCGCACTTAATCCTAGACCTGCCATATTCGAAATAGATGGTCAAATTTTCACCTCGGTACCCACCTTTTTAGATATTGCTAACATAGACCGGATAGCGACCCTTCCAGGACTAGGAGCTACGGCAAAGTATGGTAATATCGCTGCAGGTGGGGTGATTATTATCAATACCAAGGGTTCTTTTGTTATGCGTGAGGAAGGAACCAACAAGCCTTATGATCAAGCTAAATTACGAAACAACAAGTTCAATGAAAAAACAGCCTTACCTAAACTAAAACCTGTAGTCCCCAATTATCTATTGGAAATCGAAAGGACAACAAGCATTGACGAAGCTTTGAACGTGTATGCAAACCAAAAAAGGCTATATTCCAATTCTCCATACTTTTTCTTGGATGTCGCAAAAGCGATTAAGAATAAATACAAGAATCAGGAAAAAACAGATTTAATATTGTTTGAGATGAAGGCCATATTTGCCAAGAATGCGGAAGCATTAAAGGCATTGGCATATGTATTTGAAGCTGATAAAAGACATTTAGATGCTTTGGTTCTTTATAAGGAGATTTTCAGACTTAGACCTAGATATGCCCAATCATATAGGGATCTTGCCAATATGTATGTGCTAAATAAGGAGTATAAAAAAGCACTGGGTCTGCATGCTAGATATCACCAATTAAGAAAAATGGACTCTATAGCTTTGACGTTTGATGGGATCGATGCCATTTTGGAGTTGGAATCCACGAATTTGCTTGCGAGAAAAGGTCAAGAACTAAAGATTGAAACAGCTGATGTCAGCGATTCGGATATAGGAGGCACTCGGGTGCTTTTCGAATGGAACAATACCGAGGCAGAGTTTGATCTGCAATTTGTTAATCCCGATAACCATTATTTCAATTGGAGCCATACTGTGGAAAATGAATCTGAGCGAATATTTGACGAAAAAATCAAAGGATATTCCTGTGAACACTTCTTGATTGATAAAAGTCTTCTTGGCAAATGGAAAATCAACATTAAGTATTTAGGGAACAAAGGCTACAACCCAACCTATATGAAAGCCACTGTTTATTATGACTATGGTACCTCAATGGAAAGGAGCGATGTGAAAGTGTTTACACTTTCCGAAAAGAATGTCAATTTTGAATTACTCACGCTTATTAATAGGGTGTCGATAGGTAGATAATTCTATTTGTTGGAAAGATTGTCATTGATTTCATGAGGTTCTTTGATATAGGACCTAGACTTTCGTTGTTCCATTTTCGCTAATTGGGGCGCACCATAATCTTCTTTGTCTCCATTAAATAGAACGCGCCAAATTTTTCCAGTTTTTGATTCTGAGATGTACAAAGAACCATCAGGGCCTTCAGCCAAACCCATAGGTCTATATTTGGCATCTTTCATTTGCACGATTGTATCAAGCCCGGCAAAACCATCAGCAAATACTTCCCAATTACCAGTGGGCTTTCCATTTTCAAAAGGAATGAAAGCAACAATATATCCGGCCTGGGGGTAGGGCGTACGATTGGTTGATCCATGAAATGCCACAAAACTCCCATTCTTATATCTTGAAGGAAACATGTCCCCTTCGTAGAACAACATATCATTGGGCGCCCAATGCGCTGGTAAACCCATAAGTGGTTTGGCATAACCATCGGCCTCTTTATAACCATCCCCTCCGTACTCTGGAGCCAACATTCTTTTGTTCTTGAAATGGTCGTAATAGGTATAGGGCCACCCATAATCATCCCCTTCGTTGACTATCATGAATTGCTCGGCTGGCAGTATGGCATTTTGCCATAGGCTATAATATTGTGGAGCGTGATTATGTAAATAATCCCGACCATGATTAATGGCATATAATTTATTATCCTCCTTATTCCAAGATAGCGCAACAACGCTACGAATACCTGTAGCAAATCTTTGCCCATCCAATTGTGATTGCCCAAGCTTGTTCGCGTCAAACTTCCATATGCCTCCCAAAATGTCCAATTGCGAACAAGGATTTTCACCCAAAACAATTCCATTTGGATTCATTTTGGTCGCATTTTGATCTTCGCATGCATTGGTAGGGGCGCTGAAGGTAACGTACAAACCGCCATCATTGTCAAAAGCAATTGATTTTGCGTTATGCCATCTTATGGGGTAGGGATCCGTTACAATGGTTTCAGTGACCCCCTCCGGAATTAACTTATTTGGGGTGAGCTTTTGTCTATAAACAACCAGTTCTGAACTAAAATATAAATACCCATTATATATGCGCATTTCAGTAGCGAATGTCCCATCGTTTGGATAGTCACCAAAGCGTTCTATTCTATCAGCTTTGCCATCATTATTTGTATCTCTTAGTGCGATATTGCCCTTGTCTCCTTTGTCGATTCTTAATTTCACATAAATATCGCCATTGTCATTCACTGCCAAATGCCTTGAGGGTCCTACACTGTCAACAACTACTAATGCTCCAAACCCATCAGGAAGAAAGAGGCCACCATTATCCTTATCTGGAGTAGGTTCCAAATCCTTATTTTTATTTGGTAATTCAATAGTATCGTTTTTATCCTCTGAATTAGTTTTTGGATTGCTTTCTTTACAATTGGTTAAAGCAAGTAAAAAGGTAAAAAGAAATATAGTTTTAATCC
>JBATIW010000155.1:0-9734 GCA_049668005.1 Maribacter sp. | reverse complement strand
GAAGAGGAACCATTAATCAAAATACTATCCAATGCACTTAACAACAATACATTGGCCAACCATATGGGTTCGCTATCTGTGCTAATAATTTTTCCTTGAATCTTATATTCCTGCGCAAATGAAGAAGATGTCAAAAAGGCAAGAACTAGTAAGAATATTATCTGTTTACTCACAAATACTTTCGATTGGGGTGTGAACTTAGTAAAAAAACCCGAATTCTCTTACAAAAATTGTACGTTTCATCCATTATATTTCAGAAAGTACCCTTGGTTATAAAATCCATATCACAAAAGAACCGCGGTTTATTTTGCACTATATTTGCACTTCTGAAAGAAAATGGCCTATTTGAACTGAATTGAGGTCCGGGATAATTTGAATTTAATTTAAATAGTAGTTGAAAAATATACGAAACTTTTGCATTATCGCACATATTGACCATGGCAAAAGCACCTTGGCTGATAGGCTGTTGGACTTTACTGGTTCTGTAACGGAGCGGGAAAAAAAAGAACAGCTATTGGATAGTATGGATCTTGAACGCGAGCGTGGCATTACCATAAAAAGTCATGCCATTCAAATGGAATATACCTATAAGGGCGAGGAATATATTTTGAACTTAATCGACACTCCTGGCCATGTTGACTTTTCATATGAGGTGTCCCGTTCCATTGCGGCTTGTGAAGGTGCTCTTTTGGTGGTAGATGCAGCACAAAGTATTCAAGCGCAGACGATAAGTAATCTCTATTTGGCACTTGAAAATGATCTTGAGATTATTCCTGTGTTGAACAAGGTAGATCTGCCTAGTGCCAGTCCTGAGGAAGTCACTGACGATATCGTGGATCTTTTAGGCTGTAAGGCGGAAGAAGTAATTCCTGCAAGTGCCAAGACCGGTATAGGGATTGGGGAAATTTTGGAAGCTATTATAGAGCGTATCCCTGCTCCGACCGGAATTGCCGACGAATCACTGCAGGCTTTGGTTTTTGATTCTGTTTATAATCCTTTTAGAGGGGTTGAAACCTATTTTCGGGTAATGAATGGTGAAATTAGGAAGGGTCAAAAAATAAAATTTGTCGCCACTGATAAGAGTTATTTTGCGGATGAGGTAGGTACCCTAAAATTGACACAACAACCCAAACAGGTAATTAAAACAGGGGATGTGGGTTATATGATAACAGGAATAAAAGATGCAAGGGAAGTAAAGGTTGGGGACACCATAACAGATTCGGCCAATCCCACTATTAATCCTATTGCAGGTTTCGAAGACGTAAAGCCCATGGTGTTCGCGGGTATTTATCCTGTAGACACGGAGGATTTTGAGGAGCTTCGTTCCTCAATGGAAAAGCTTCAACTGAATGATGCTTCTTTGGTCTATACACCTGAAAGCAGTGCGGCCCTAGGTTTTGGTTTTCGATGTGGTTTCTTGGGTATGCTACATATGGAAATTATCCAAGAGCGCTTGGAGCGTGAATTCGACATGACCGTTATTACTACGGTGCCCAATGTAAGCTACCACGCCTTTACCAGGAAAAATCCCGATATACCTTTAATAGTCAACAACCCTTCTGATCTTCCCGATCCATCAACAATAGACAGAGTAGAAGAACCATACATTAAAGCAACGATTATCACAAAAGCCGATTTTGTTGGCAATGTAATGTCGCTTTGTATTGAAAAAAGAGGTTTGATAACCAATCAGACCTATTTAACTACCGAAAGAGTAGAGCTGAATTTTGACATGCCCTTGGCGGAAATTGTTTTTGATTTTTACGATAGGCTAAAAACGGTTTCAAAAGGATATGCGTCATTTGATTATACACCTATTGGATTACGCACTTCAAAATTGGTCAGGGTTGATATTCTTTTGAATGCCCAACCTGTTGATGCCCTCTCAGCACTTATACATGCCGACAATGCGGCTAATATTGGTAAAAAAATGTGCGAGAAACTAAAGGAACTCATTCCACGACAACAATTCGACATTCCAATACAAGCAGCCATCGGAGCGAAGATAATTTCAAGGGAGACCATTAAGGCCCTTCGTAAGGATGTTACCGCCAAATGTTATGGTGGTGATATCTCCCGTAAGCGTAAACTACTTGAAAAGCAGAAAAAAGGCAAAAAACGAATGCGTCAAGTAGGAAATGTGGAAATCCCCCAGCAGGCATTTATGGCGGTGTTGAAGTTAAATGATTAAGCCATTCCTAAGAGCTATATGCCGTACAAAGCCCATCAATAAACTGCTTTGGAGTTAAGGATGCTCCTTGTAGATTGGCTTCGGTCACTATTTGGGTTGCTCCTCCCTCTTTCGATAAAGTATAGGTACCATCGCCATTATCACATATTTCATAAGTAGTGAAGGGACCGGTACAAGATTCACATGCGTTTTTTTTCTCCTCATCTTTAGAGCATCCAATACAAATTGAAACGCAAATCAAGGCTGCTATAAGAATTGACTTTTTCATGAATTTATTTTTATAGTGACAATATACAAAAATAGAATTTCGGGTATTTGACGATTTTCTTCCGAAGTTATGCCTTGGCATTAGTATTCATTCACAACTTTCAAATTTGTTTTCCGGAGTCGAAAGCCTTACCGAGATACACAAGTTTATATCCTTTTTGTATGTCCTTGAATTCCTTACTGTAAGAAGTCATTATTTTAAGATCCCCATCATGGGTTTTTAGAAAGACAGGAATAATATCCTCATCATTCCTGCTAATTTCAATTAGCTTGTTGTAATGTGCTTGATCTTGAAGTTCAATTTCCTGAATTTTAGGATGGTTTCTTGCCGCTTCCGTCAATCTAATAAAGTCATCAGTATGTGAAAATAATCCTTCCCTTGGATTATTTTCTGGATCAATCATCTCCTCTGGAGTTACCAATCGAAATGATCCGTTTTCCCCAAATTGATTGTGGAATTTATCAATCGCGTAGCTATTTATTTCAGGGTTTCCGGTCAAAGCCATTAAGTAACCTACATCGTTCAGTTCAATGTTGTCAGTTAAGGTCTCGGAATAAATGTTTGCAGCAAGCGCTTCCAATCCCTGCAGCTTTGCCTTTTTGATGTTTGATTCATTGTTATCGATCAACACAACATGTCTCTTGTTTTTAAATAAATATTCAGCGATTAGAATGGAGACCTGGGAAGCACCGATAATTAAAATTCCTTCTGATTTTTTTAGAAAAACCCCAACAATCCGGGCAACAAATCTGGCAGTTGTGGCATTTAGCAATACTGTACCGAGCACAATCATAAAAACTAGTGGGGTTATGTACTCCGCGCCAACTTCGCCCTTGGACATCAACTTTGAACCAAAAAGTGAAGCTATACCCGCAGCTACTATTCCTCTTGGACCGACCCAACTGATAAAAAGCTTTTCATTGAGTTTCAATTTCGAATTCCTTGTACTGAGAAAAACCCCCAATGGTCTAATGAGGAAAACCACGATAGCGAATAGGACCGCCGTTTTCCAACTATAGATCAGGGCTAAATCAGAAACATTAATATTGGCAGCCAATAAAATAAAAAGTATGGAAATCAACAAAACGCTCAACGATTCCTTAAAATACAATAGCTCTTTTATATTTGGTAAATCCATATTGCCCATCACCATGCCCATCACGACAACGGCTAAAAGTCCTGACTCATGGGCAAAAATATCGGATTCAACAAAAACCAATAAGACCACTGACAAGGACACGACATTAAGCAAGAAGTGTGGGATTAAATTTTTCTTTATTGCAAAAGCAAGTCCGTGGGCAAAAGTGAAGCCAAAAGTGCTGCCAAAAAGTATGATCTTTCCAAAATCGATTAAAGCGGTCATGGTATAAGCTTGACCTTCCCCGACGCTGATAAACTCAAATATTAAAACCGCTACCAAAGCTCCGATTGGATCAATTAGGATACCCTCCCACTTCAATACCGCAGAAACATCTTGTTTTAATGGAATATTCCTTAAAATCGGGGTTATAACCGTTGGTCCGGTAACAATGATCAAGGCAGAGAATAAAAATGAAATTTGCCAACTCAATTGAAAAATATAGTGCGCAGCCAAACCAGCACCAAAAAAAGTAACCAAAGAACCCACCGTTATCAATTTTGTGATTACCGGTCCCACATTTTTGATTTCAGAGTGCTTTAGTGTTAAACCCCCTTCAAATAGAATAATGCTAATGGCCAAAGAAACAAAATAGTAAAGACCTTCTCCTGGGAAAAGTCCCTTTTCACCGTTCCAAATAGGCTCTATCAATTTGCCCCCATCCTCGGTGTAAAGTGTGGCGATAGGCCCCACTAGTAACCCTATCAAAATCAGCGGCAATATTGCTGGTAATTTAAATCGCCAAGCCACCCATTGCGCAATAATTCCAAGTATTACTATTCCGGCTAATTCAATCATTACCTAAATTTTAATGAAAAATACCCTTTTATTATAAACTGTACAATTTGTACACCCAGCATTTTGCTTAATAAATATTGTATTATCTTGGACTTTTAACCAATGTGAATGCAAAACAATGCACATCCTTTTAAAACCATATTATTTGGCTTTGCCTTTTCACCTTCACTCAAAGTGAATGTATTGGAGACTGCGCGTATTGCCCATTTTTTTAATGCCAAATTAATCTTGTTGCATGTGGGCGAAAAATCAGATGAAAAATCAGATCAAATCAACCAAATTCTTAAGAACATAGAACATAAGGATTTGGCCATAGATATCCGGTGGGAAAAAGGAAAGCCATACGATGTGATTCTTGAAGCTTGTGAATCCCTGCAGATAGACTTGTTAATTCTTGGAGCATTACAGCATGAAAACATGTTCCAATTTTATGTTGGTTCAATAGCCCGCAAACTCACTAGAAAAGTATGCTGTTCGGTGTTGCTGTTGATAAAACCATCTGCAGTGCGCGTACCATGTAAAAATGTAGTAGTGAACGGCTTAGATGCTCCAGATACTCCTTTGGCAATAACAGATGCCTTTTATGTGGCTAATGCTCTAGGAGCACAACAATTAACCATTGTTGAAGAGATTTTACAACGTGAAATACATGTTACGGTAGAAGATGACCGATCATTGAAAAAAGCAAATCTGGTGAAAGAACGCCTAAAACATCGTGAGGAATCGCGAGTACGTAAAATAGTTTCGAACCTGCCAAATGCATTGACTAGTAAGGTGAAAGTAAAAATGCAAAGTATTTTCGGGCAAAGAGGATACTCCATTGGTCATTACGCTGAAGTTGTAAGGGCCGATCTACTGATCATGAACGCACCAACCAAAACAGGATTATTGGACCGGATTTTTCCGCATGATCTTGAACATATTCTGTCTGATTTACCAACCGACTTATTGATAATACGAAGATAAACAGTGTCAGCAATAAACAATCAAACACAGACTTTTGTACATGCCCTGCCCAAGAATATTTTTTCCGGTTTTGTGGTGTCTTTGATTGCGCTGCCCCTTGGACTAGGATTGGCCTTGGCAAGTGAGGCCCCACCAATTTCCGGAATTATCGCCGCCGTGGTAGGTGGTATTGTGGCTTCGGTATTGGGCGGATCCAATGTTACCATTACAGGTCCAGGAAATGGGTTGGTCATTGTGCTTCTTGGAGCTATAACGACTTTGGGGGAGGGTGATATGTACCAGGGTTACTTATTCACGTTGGCAGCTATAGTTGTCTCTGGGATGATGATGATACTTTTAGGGTTCTTGAAAATGGGACGTCTAGCAGATTTTTTTCCAGCATCAGCCATTGAAGGTATGTTAGCGGCAATTGGTTTGGGAATATTGGCCAAACAATTTCATATCATGATAGGCCACAATAATGAGAGTGGCAGTCTAATTAGTTTGCTTGCCAGAATCCCTTCTGGAGTTTTAGATCTTTTTCAAAATTTCGAAATCTCATCCGCTGTGGCCGCTGGGATTGGTATTATTAGCCTTTTGATCATGGTTTTTTATTCGAAGATCAGAAATGCATATTTTCATTTAATCCCAGCACCAATGTGGATCCTTATTTTGACCATTGGGCTGAGCTATATTTTGGCGGCATTGAACATTCCGTATCCTTTGGATGAATCCTTTTTGATCAATATCCCGGATGATGTGGTCTCTAATCTAGCATTTCCAGATTTTTCAAAAGCCATGAAAAGCGATTTTATAGTCGCTGTGGTAGCTATTACGTTAATTGCAAGTATTGAATCGCTCTTGAGCATTAAAGCCATTGATAAATTGGATTCCCAAAGTCGGCGTTCTAATGTAAATAAAGACCTAAAAGCACTTGGTTTGGCAACAACCATAAGTGGATTTCTTGGGGGTCTTAATGTAGTCACTGTAATTGCAAGAAGTTCGGTCAACGTGAACAATGGGGCAACAAACAGATCTGCAAATTTTTTCCATGCTTTGTTCTTAGTAGTATTTGTAC
The DNA here is from genome assembly GCA_049668005.1 of Maribacter sp. GTDB lineage: Bacteria > Bacteroidota > Bacteroidia > Flavobacteriales > Flavobacteriaceae > Maribacter_A. Next base: position 3,316 of record JBATIW010000155.1, on the reverse strand, counting down.
TGCTTTTTCAAGATCAATTACGTAAAATCCCGCTCGCCGCCTTAGCGGCCATTTTAGTCTATACCGGCTATAAATTGGCCACACCGAAAACCATAACCAAAATCGCCAAAATAGGTAAGGAGCAGACCATAATATTTCTTGTGACCTTAATAACGACCTTATTTACAAACCTGATTACGGGAATAAGTACAGGTATTGTGGTTACTTTTATTATTCACGCAATAATCAACAAGAATGTTGGTTTTTTTCTCAGTCATTTAGCCAAGCCCAATGTTCTTTTATTCAAGGAAAAAGATGGGGATAACTTCTATGTAAGTGTCAAATACTTTTGCACATTTATTAATTTTTACAAACTCAAAAGCAAGTTGGATGTAGTTCCTGAAAATGAAGATGTAATTCTTGACTTTTCCCTATGTAATTTTGTGGATGATACTGTATTGGAAGGATTGGAAAATTATATGGAAACATTTACCAAAAAAGGGGGGAGTATTGAGATTATTGGATTGGATAAACATGAAACCGACTCGCATCACCCATTTGCCATTCGGAAAATTCTTCCGCTGAACAAATTGAAACCCATTGAACGTTATTTTACTAAAAGACAATCACTTTTAGAGGCTACTGCACGCGACTTTAGCTTATCATATGCTGCCCAGAAAAATACAGATACGGGGTTTTTAAGCAATTTTGTGTTTTTCAGAACCAAGGAAATACCCCACACGTACAATACCTTATCAGAAGAGAACAAAAGGTACATGTTGTTTGATGTTGAATTTACTGAAGGTGCCTTCATTGCCAAGCAGGTTATTAAAACTACGGTCATTCATATAAATTTAGACCGTGATATTCCTGTTTTTACATTGGACAAGGAAGGACTGTTGGATTTTAAATATGGTCTTGCAGGATTTAAGGATATAGCAATTGACCATCATCCCGACTTTAACAAACGCTTTTTTCTAAGCGGGGAAAATATAGATGCAATCCAATCCTTATTCAACGATGAATTAATCCTCTTTTTGGAAAGCCACCCTTATTACCATATAGAATCCAATGGTTCCTCGCTGCTCATTCTTAAAAAAGAAAGGCTATTAAGTGTACAGGAAATCAAAGCCATGCTTTATTTTGGTCAACAACTGTATAGGTTACTGCAAAATGGCCAAAAACAGTTATAATTTGTTAAAAACGAATAATTAACCAGGAAGCAAGGAAAATATCACCCATGCTTTTCTTAATTTGCAGCCTCTTTATTTGATTTAAATGACTTTATACCCCATCGAGACCGGAAATTTTAAATTAGATGGTGGCGCCATGTTCGGAGTGGTCCCAAAATCAATTTGGAACGGCACCAACCCAGCAGATAGTAATAATATGATCAATATGGCGGCCCGCAGCCTACTGATTGAAGATGGTGACCACTTAATTTTGATTGATACGGGTATGGGTAATAAGCAATCCGATAAATTTTTTCGATATTATTATCAATGGGGTGATCATACGCTAGATAAATCACTTCAGAAATTCGGTTTTCATCGCGATGATATTACCGACGTATTCATGACCCATCTCCATTTTGACCATTGCGGTGGAAGTATTCAATGGAACAAAGATCGTACGGGCTATGAGCCAGCATTTAAAAATGCACATTTTTGGACCAACGAGGACCATTGGCAGTGGGCAACTACCCCCAATATGCGTGAAAAAGCTTCATTCTTGCATGAAAATTTGCTTCCCATGCAAGAAAGTGGACAATTGAAGTTCATTAAAAAAGAGGAAGGTGCATATTTGAAAAATTCAGAATTAGGATTTGGTATTCTTTTTGTAGATGGTCATACGGACAAGCAAATGCTACCGCATATTAATTACAAAGGAAAGACCTTGGTTTTTACAGCGGATTTAGTGCCAACCGCTGGGCATATTCCCGTGCCTTACATCATGGGTTACGATACGCGCCCTTTACTGAGTATGGAAGAAAAACAAATATTTATGAATGATGCCGTCACGAATGATTATTTTCTGTTTTTGGAGCATGATGCCCACAACGAGATTTGTACGCTTAAACACACTAAAAAAGGAGTGCGTTTAGATCAAATTCATACATTTAATGAAATCTTCAATTAATCCATGTTTGGGGAATTTCGTAATTTTCCAAGCTGATAATGATACACTTCCTTCAAACAAAGACCCCTGGTAATCATAGAAACACACTAACTTAATATTTTATAAATGACACGTAATTTTTCAAAGCCCATCTTTGGGTTCACAGCAGGTATCCTTTTAATGGGGTGTGGGGCAACCACAATGATTTCTACCCCTATTGAAAATATAGATGCCCTGCCGCTAAAAGTGACCGACTTGACCGAAAGTCAAAAAAAGTCATGGGGCCATGCCGATCTAGCAACAGATACTATTCCAGGAATGAGTGTAGACAAAGCTTATCGTGAAATCATTGGCACTCGAAAAGGGACCAAAGTTATCGTTGCAGTTTTAGATTCGGGAATAGATCTAAAACATGAAGATTTAGACGGGGTGCTCTGGACCAATAGAAAGGAAAAGCCAGGCAATGGCAAGGACGATGATAAAAACGGATACATCGACGACATTCATGGGTATAATTTCTTAGGCGAATCATACAATGAGCAATTAGAATATACCAGGATCTTAAGACTTAAGTTGGGTGATGCTAGTTTGCAGGCCAAAGCCAAGGCTGAATTGGACAAGGAATACCAGCAGGCCCTTGGTAACAAACAACAGTATGAACAAATTCTACAGGCTGTTGAAAGTGCTGACGCCGCGGTAAAGCAACATTTAGGTAAAACGGATTATACCAAAAAAGATGTGTCTAGTATTAAGCCTGAGAATGAAGAAATGCAAAGGCACGTAGCCGTCTTGACCCAGATGTACACATTTGCAGATAGTATTCCTGAAATTCTGGAAGAATTGGAGGGTGGTATCAAGCATTTCACGGAACAACTCAATTATAACCTAAAGTTGGATTTTGATGGAAGGAAAATTGTTGGTGATAATCCGTATGATTTAATGGATACTAAATATGGTAACGGAAACCCTCAAAATAGGATTGAGGATGAGAGCCATGGCACCCACGTGGCGGGACTTATAGCCGCTGAACGAAACAATGGTAAAGGAGCTAACGGTGTGGCCAATAATGTTGCCATAATGAGTATACGGGCTGTACCTAACGGAGACGAATACGATAAGGATATCGCCTTGGGCATTCGGTATGCCGTTGACAATGGGGCAAAAATCATTAATGGTAGTTTTGGAAAGTCATTTTCGCCAAATGCGGAATGGGTATACG
>JBATIW010000154.1:0-7903 GCA_049668005.1 Maribacter sp. | reverse complement strand
CATTATTCGATTATAATTTTATATCGTTAACTGTACAAGCTTGGTTACATGAGAATTGAACAAATTTATACGGGCTGCTTAGCCCATGCAGCCTATTATTTAGAAAGCAACGGTGAAGCTGCCATTTTTGATCCATTACGCGAAGTGCAACCCTATATTGATAAAGCCAATAAGGATAAAGCCAAGATTAAATATGTTTTTGAGACACATTTTCATGCTGATTTTGTTAGTGGGCATTTAGATCTTAAGAAAAAAACAGGGGCACAGATTGTTTTTGGTCCTACTGCAAAACCAGGTTATGATGCCCTGGTCGCTGAAGACAACCAAGTATTTGAGATCGGGGATTATAAGGTAAAGGTTTTACATACTCCGGGACACACTATGGAGAGTACAACCTATTTATTGATTGATGAAAAAGGGAAGGAGCACGGAATCATAACTGGGGATACTTTGTTCATAGGGGATGTAGGTAGACCTGATTTGGCCCAACATGTGGTTTCTGAGTTAACTGAAGAAAAATTGGCCGGTCATTTGTACGATTCATTACGCGAAAAAATAATGCCGCTCAGTGATACGCTTATTGTATATCCTAATCACGGGGCAGGATCTGCTTGTGGTAAAATGATGAGCAAGGAAACCACGGATACGTTGGGACATCAGAAGAAGGTGAATTACGCATTGAGAGCTGATATGACCAGAGATGAATTTATAAAGGAATTGCTTACGGGTTTAACCCCGCCACCAGGGTATTTTCCGCAGAATGTGTTGATGAATATAAAAGGATATGAAAGCTTGGACACTGTTCTGGAACGAGGTATTAAACCATTATCCCCTGATACTTTTGAGGCGGCGGCCAATGAAACGGCTGCCCTTATGCTCGATACGAGGAACCCAGAGGATTTTGCCAAGGGTTTTATACCAAACAGCATCAATATAGGTCTCAAAGGGAATTTTGCACAATGGGTGGGTGAAATGATTCCCAATGTAAAGCAGGAAATCCTTTTGATTACCTATCCAAATAAAGAAGAAGAGGCAATAACCCGATTATCAAGAGTTGGGTATGACCACACCATCGGATTCTTAAATGGGGGATTTGAAAACTGGAAAAATTCTAAGAAAGAATTTGAAAAAGCAGGTAGAATTACCTCAGAAATCTATGCAAAGGCCTATCATGCAGAGATGCCATTGGTTTTTGATATTCGCAAAAAAAGTGAATTCAACTCAGCACATGTAATTGGGTCGATCAATGTTCCTTTGAATGAATTAAATAAGCATTTGGCCCAGTTTCCGAAAGAAGTTCCCTTTGTTATTTATTGTGAGGGAGGGTATCGCAGTATGATAGCGGCTTCAATTCTAAAACAAAGGGGCTGGGATGATTTTGTTGATGTGAATGACGGTTATGTGGGAATAGTCAAAACCAATATTCCCAGGTCAAAATATATTTGTCCTACTACCTTGCTGTAGCATGGAAAAAAGTTGTTTAAGAGGAATGAAAGGGAAATAACCAGTATAATGATGGTCGTTCCCCAATTTCAGGGAATATAAATTAATATAAGGAAATATGTCATTTTTTAGTTCACTTTTTGGAGGTAGTGCCCTTAACTCGGATAAGTTCGAAGTCCTTGATAAAAACGCTTTTAAGGCAGCCATTCAGCAAAAGAAAGTACAATTGGTCGATGTTAGAACTCCCAGGGAATATAAAGGCGGGCATATTGGAAAAGCCATAAATGTGGATCTTTTCCAAGGGGGTAGTTTTAAGCAGGCTATTGAAAAATTAGATAAGAGCAAACCTGTTTATCTATACTGTAGGTCGGGTAGTAGAAGCAAAAAAGCGGCTCAGAAAATTTTGGATATGGGATTTGAAAAAGTTTATGACCTAAAAGGAGGATATATGCATTGGTAAGAACCAATTAATGACTAATTGGGAATCAATGCGTATCCGAATACATTAGTAGTGAAAATAAAATAGTTATGAAGGCAACAATAATAGTACAAAACCTAAAATGTGGTGGATGCGCCCAGACCATATCAACTAAATTATCTGAATTGGAAAACATTTCAGATGTTCAGGTTTTTACAAATACATCTACGGTATCATTCGCATACGAGGATTCCGGTGATGCCTTGAATGTCAAAGAAAAACTTAAAGATTTAGGCTACCCTTCAATTGAAAGTAAGAATACTATTGTTTTAAGAGCCAAGTCAATTGTAAGTTGTGCAACCGGCAAAATGTCTAAGTGATGAAAATTGTAAACGTATTGGCCATTCTCTTGGTTATTACTGGATGTAAAGACGCCAAGACTTCTGAATATACAAAGGCAGATAAAACGGATACACTTGGTGTTATAGCTTCTAAATCGCATCCCGGAAAAAAAATCATGGAAACCGAGTGTTACATATGCCATACTCCTATAACCTCTGAGGCGAGTATGATCGCCCCACCAATGATCGCAATTAAGAAGCATTACATCAACGAAGAGACAACGAAAGAACAATTTCAGTATGATTTGGTTAGTTGGATAAACAATCCTTCAGAAGAAAAGTCCAAAATGCCAGGTGCCCTCAAGAAATTCGGTATTATGCCGTTGCAACCTTTCCCGGAGGACAAAATCAAATTGATTGCCGAATATATTTACGATTATGAAATCGATGAACCAGATTGGTTTGAAGAACATTACCAAAAAGGGCGCGGTAGTGGACGAGGAAAAGGAATGGGAAAAGGCAAACATGGGGGCAAGGGTAAAGGCAAGCAAATGCGCAAAGGAATAGGACGGAATGATGCTCCCGATGATTATAGCGATACCGGCCTAAAATATGCCTTATCAACAAAAGCCCAATTAGGGAAGAATTTAATGAAAGCCATTCAGGAAAAAGGTACTGTTGGAGCCGTTAAATTCTGTAACATTGAGGCGATGAAGCTTACAGATAGCATGTCGGTTATGCATAATGCGATAATTAAAAGAGTTTCAGATAAGGCCAGGAACCCAAAGAACATGGCCAACGCAAAAGAGCTAGGGCATATTGCAGCCTTCAAGGAACAGGCAAAAGATGGATTTGATATAGACCCTATTGTAGAAGAAATTAATCGTGAAGTAAATTTCTATTACCCCATCACTACAAATACCATGTGTTTACAATGTCACGGCACCCCAAATGAACAAGTTACATCTGAAACGTTAGGTACACTAAAAGCCCTTTATCCTTCAGACAAGGCTTTAGGATATAATGTTAATGAGGTCAGGGGTATTTGGAGTATAGTTTTTGATAAATAGCACAAGTTGGTTTCTTGATTTATTTAATCGAAAAATAACGACCACTATTAATTCATAGTATTAACAAATGAGATATTCAGTAATTTTTCTAATTAGCTTTTTAGCCTTAATTGCATGTAAAGAAAGTAAATCAAGTAAAGATGAAAATTTGGCTGGTAATGATGTAACCCATACTAGTTCACAAAAAGACCATTGGGGTTATACAGGTGAAACAGGACCTGAACATTGGGCTGAGATTGAAGAGGGTTCTGATTGCAATGGTAAGTTTCAATCACCGATCAATATCGTAAAGTACAAGGAAAACAAGGCTTTGGAACCAATTAATCTGAATTATACCATTAATACAAAAATCCATGATGTTACGAACAATGGGCATAGTATTCAATATAACTTTGAAAAAGGGGATTTTATCATAGTCAATGGAATTAGATATGATCTAAAACAAGTGCATTTTCATGAACCTTCAGAACATACAATTGATGGAATACGTTATCCTTTGGAAATGCATTTGGTACATAGTAATGACTCAGGGCAGTACACGGCTATCGCCGTCATGGCAAAAGAGGGCGGGAGTAGTGCACCTTTTGATTTCTTGGAAAGTTTCTTGCCCCTTAAAGTAGGTGAGCGTAAAATAGTGGACAGATCTTTTAATATGAACGACAACTTGCCAACAAACAATGGCTACTTCTTTTATGTAGGTTCATTGACCACGCCTCCTTGCTCAGAAGGTGTTAATTGGTATGTTTTAAAAGAACCTATTACTGTCTCTTTGGAACAGGTAGAATTATTAAAGCATTTGATGCCCATTAACAATTATAGAAACGAGCAACCCCATAATGGACGACAAATTTATTTGAAAAACGATTGATTTGGAATGTAAAATCTGAAGCTTAGGCGTAAACAAGGATAAGCCCTGAATACCACCGTAAACTAGATTTTTAACAAGCTATTTTATAAAGTTCCAATCATTCCTTTTTTGACTTACCAAAGCCATATATATTTTGATGGATAAAATCTTTGGGAAATTTTTCGTCCCCTGGAAAACCTAATTCAATTGTACCGCTATCCTCTGGTATATAATTGGTCTTAAAAATGTAATCCCAAAGACTTAGACTAATTCCGAAGTTTACACCATAAGAATCTTTCGGGAGGGCATATACATGATGGTACAAATGCATTACCGGATTATTAAAAATATACTTTAGTGGCCCCCATGTTATTTTAATATTGGCATGGTTCAAATGCCCAATGGTGATAGCGACAAAATGAACAATAAAGGCTTGTTCCGGTTCAAAACCTCCCAAGACCATAACACCTAGGGTTTTTAATGGTTTGTATAATATATTCTCCATCCAATGATAACGTAAATGCGCTGCAAAGCCCATTTCCTTGACAGAATGATGTACTTTGTGAAATCGCCATAAGAATTCATATTTATGGAGTAGAATATGGGTAAACCATTGAACAAAGTCAAGAATTATAAAGAAAATCAACAATTGGGCCCAGGCCGGAAGGGCTGAAAGGTCCAATAAAGTAAGGCTCTTTGAGGAAACTCCTATATCATTGAAAATTAATCCTAACAACTTATAAAAACCACTTACGGCAATGGCAAATAAAAAGAAGTTGAAATACATATAAAAACCATCTAACCAAAAATCCTTCCTAAAAACAGATTGGTTCTTTCGCCATGGGAAGGCAATTTCAAGGCCCCAAACGATTAACGAAATAACCGTTAGACCCCAGAAGTAATTGGTGTACCAAGGCACATCAAAAAGTATTGATTTCCATGTCCAATCTAGGCTACCCATAAATGAGTTTACAAAAGCATCTAAGTATTTTTCCATTACTTTATTATTTAATTTTGTATTTTCTTTTTAAAATATCAATCTTTGAGTTCATACCACTCAATATCTTTTAAAACCTCTCTCCTGCCTTTGTTTGCTGGAGGGTAGTTGGCAACTAAATAGTCAACAATAATATCCTCATTTTGCCCTAGATCCCATAAATTTTGTGTCTCTTGCATCCAACGTATCGTACTGACCCATCTTTCTTTGTTCATCCTATTCTGGGTTACCAGTTTTGCGGAATGGCAATTCGTACAATTATTAACCACGGCCATGAGCCCTTCGGCTTCTACCAAACCTGTACGAACATGTATGCCATTTTCTATTTTGTCATAATCATCTTCCTCGACCACTGCCACATATTCGGCTTCGGGTTTGGATTTTTCAAATACATTTGGGTTCGACAAAAGATATAGCACGGTAATCGCAGCTATTGCAAACAGGCCAAAAAGACCTACCATCAGGCGGTATATGGCCTTGACTTGTTGTTTGAATTTTTTATGATCCTCCATGTTTAGGCAACCTTTATGGCAATTCTATGACATGCGTTGTTGAGATAACCTTTTGGATTCCAACCCGGTAAAAGCATAGGCTGACTTAGTCCTCTAGCGTCTGTTGCTCTTGCCCAAACTTCATAGTATCCTTTTTTGGGGAAATCAATACTGGCCGAAAAATGTTGCCATGCCAAACGGTTAGCTGGTTTTTCAAGCGAACATTGCTGCCATGTTGAACCAAAATCCACTGAATATTCCAGTTTTGAAACTTCCAGTTCACCGGCCCATGCATGTCCTCTTATATTTAGTTTTTTACCTTGTTGAATGGTCGCGCCGGTTTTGGGATAGGTTATCAAGGATTTCACAGGCATTGATTCAATAATGCACATGTCTTCATCCTTTACCTTTTCACCAGGGGCCACAGGGTTACAAGGAACCCTATACGCAGTACCGGTCATTTTAGTGCCGTCATGCACTATATTACGCACACTGATACGATTGATCCATTTACCTGATACTGAAGCGGGCCAACCACCGGCCACCAACCGTAAAGGGTAGCCATGCGCCAATGGAATATCCTTGCCGTTCATTTTAAATGCTACCAAGGTCTCATCTTGCAGTGCTTTTGGCATTGGGGCACCACGTGATATGGGTTCTTTTTTTGGATCTCTACTAAGATGAACATCGGCTGCATGATAACCAATATAAACGGCATCACTTTTTATACCTACATCCTCAAGAATATCACGTAATCGAACACCAGTCCATGTAGCGCAGGATACCGCTCCTATGGTCCATTGATTTCCTTTGGCAGGGGGATCAAATTCGCTTCGGCCATTCCCACCGCATTCCAAGGTTAATTGATAGGTGTGCTGGGGAAATTTGGATTTTAAATCGGCCAAAGAATATGTTTTTTCCTGATTTGCAGATTCCCCTTCAATGGTCAACGTCCATTTATTAGCATCGATCTTTTCAGGGATAATGCCATTATTGCGTATGAACATGAATTTATTGGGTGTGATCTTATCATCCAATAAATGGGCTTTGGCTTCAATATTCCAAGGTTTGTCATTGAGCACGACCATTCCCTTATCTTTGTCGAACATCTTAAAAGGGTCAGGGTCTTGTAATGCCAATGGTTGATACCCTTCTGGCAACACATTTCCAAAAACAATATCGGCTCCGATAACAGTGGTCATAGTGCCTAAAACCGCTTTCCTAACAAAGTTTCTTCTTTTCATTTTGATTATTGACGTTCTTGAACACCGAAAATAAGCATTTTTTGGTTTTACAATCTGTAACAAAAGTTACACCAAACCTTAAAGATAAATAATTGCAAGTTTTTTTATTATGATAAGTATCATTGTCTTTATGCCAAAATCAGGTTCATCAATCAGATTTTCTCGTTTTGGATGGAATATGGCTAAGGCCAGTTAACAGCCCCAAAGTCTACATCTGGAGTCTGAATGAATTTCCATGAATTTATCTATCATTGGTATTATCATTTTTCCTATCGTACTTTTATTTCTGATGCAAAACATTCTTTAAAATTAGAACTAAAGCCAAAGCCTCTTCGGTAGTATATCAAATTTATCACTAGAGCACTTTGTTGGTATTTGTTTTTAAGAAATTTTCAAAATTTGCTAATTGGAAATATTTTTTACCTTATTGTTGTAGCGCATACAGTTACTATATTCGTAGTTTATTCTAGAGAATATTTATGGACGTTACTTTTTTTTTTACAGCAGGTTTAATGGCCGCTATGCTTCATGTGATAACCGGACCTGATCATTTGGCCGCCGTTGTGCCTTTTGCCATTGAATCTAAGAAAAAGGCATGGAAAATAGGTCTTTTCTGGGGAATAGGCCATCTCGCAGGAATGCTATTAATTGGTATATTGTTTGTAGTTTTCAAGGAGTTGATTCCCGTAGATAGTATTTCGGATTATAGCGAGCAATTGGTGGGTCTGGTATTGATTGGTATCGGAATTTGGGCCATTTATAAAATCTTCAAAAAAGATAAAAATCACAAACATTTACATGTTCATAGTGAAAATTCGCCGATAATCCATGCCCATAAACATGAACATACCGATGAAAAATCACACCATCATACCCATGACAAAACATTAAAGCAAAGTAATTATGCTTCGTTTTCAATTGGAGTTCTACATGGTCTGGCGGGAATTGCCCATTTTTTATTATTCCTGCCCATTTTGAGTTTTGATGAAAGATTTGATGCGGTTTTATATATCGTTGGTTTTGGCTTAGGCACCTTATTGGCAATGACGGCT
>JBATIW010000153.1:0-5455 GCA_049668005.1 Maribacter sp. | reverse complement strand
TTTTTGTTATTAAATGAAAATCCTCCAATAGAGTTAAGTTCAGATGTTAGTTCTTCAATAACTTCTTTCGGTTGTTTTTTTAATTTAAAATTCCAATTTTTCATATTTTTAACTATTGTTTTTAATGTTTGCCAACGGTTTTGTGTATGGTTAGTTGCGTGTGTAAGTAACTAATTTAGCAAATAAACAGAAACCCATTGTTCAGCAGCGAGGATTTTCGTAAGTAAGCTAGAACTAGCAATTAATTTTATAAGGTGTTAGGCAAAGTATTTTTTTCATATTTATTATGGATTATTATTATTGCTAATCCAAACAGGACAGCTACTACAATTAAAATTGTACTTATTAATCCGCTTACTCCGAATGACATACGGATTAAAATCGTTGAAACTACAAATCCGGAATTTCTAATTATTTTGTGAAATTTATCGGTGTAAAAGAAGGAAATTAACAGAAGAACGACATCCACTAAAATCAGTACGGTAAAAAATTCATCAAAGAATAAATTATTAATTGTTTCAAAACTAGGCAGGTCATTAGAAGCAAGAGAAACATCTGAAGTCCAATTCAAAAGTGTAACTAAAGCCATCATAAAAAAAATCGGAACCAGAGCAATGGCAATTATTTTCTTTCTAAGTATGAATCTTTCAATTTTTAGTTTATTGTCCTTTTGTTGCGTTGATTTTTCCATTCCCTGTTTTTGAAACTGAAAAATCAGATAGAAAAGAATAACTGATGCCAAGATATCATAGGTGAATTGCAGATCTCCTTTTATTTGAAACCAATCTGATGACAGTTCAAGAGCAGATAAATCTTTAAATAATTTTCGAATAATTATAAGTGTTATAATTTCATACTGTTTAGTTATATAGGTGGTAAATGACTTTGGTAAGTAATAGATTAATAAGTAAACTTCATAAACAAGTATAAATGAGAATGGGGTGTAAATTGCCGATATCGGATTTTTAAATAATTCCGATTCTAAAGACAAATTTACTATACCGAAGTTTGATAAGTAAATTAAAATTAAGTGGATGAAAAAACCAAATAAAGCAACATAGAGTATTGTTTTTTCAATCCGCCTTTTGGCGTACTCAGATAGAAAAATTTGGTAAAGTTTATTCAATAAATTCATATTCTATTACGTCTGATATATTTTGCCTAACGGCTGGGCTATGATTAGTTGCGTCTTATAGCGCGACCCATAACAAGTATAAACATACAAAGAAAATCCGACAGGATTTTCGGATGAGTAGGGGCCCAGCAATTACTTATAGCTATTGTTAGCCACTGGCTTTTTATTCTTTTCGATATTTTATTATTCGCTTTTCTATTTGATTCAAAGTATCATTTGTAATCATATGCCTTTCTGTCCACTCATTATTTTCATCGAATGCCAAATATTTCCATTTTACCGTAGCATATAGACTATCATTTTCGTCATATTCGGTTAGTAATTTAAATTCCTCATTGTCATTATAGCGATAAATAGCATTTGGCTTAAATTCTTTTCCAATTTCGATTGGTCCTTTTTCTTCTATTCGTCCATTTTCTTTCCATTGATGTATAAAGCCTGATTGAAATTCATTAGAAGTGTTGAATGATTCACTCTTTACTAATCGATTGTCTTCATTGTATGTGTTTTTTACGTATTTCACTAAAGTGTCCTGTGCATTTACCCAATCAATTCGGGTTTTGTTTCCGTTTTCATATCGATTCACAAACTGCATCATTATAGAATTATCCGTTGTGTAATAAACTGACTTTGTTTCAATTCCATTCTCGTCAAAGTCCTTAAGTATGTAACTTGAAAAAGCGATGCTGTCCGAATTGCCATTTTGAACAGAGTATCTTTCAATTTTAATTGATTCGATTGTTTTTTCTGTTGTAGGTTCTTTTTTAGACTTCTTTTCTTGGCAAGAAAGAACTGTGAAAATGGTTATTGTTAAGATTAGTAATTTCTTCATTTCAGATTTTTTTCAGCTTGTGGCTAACGGTCTCGTATATGACTCGAGCCAGCTTATGTGTCACACTGAGTTACACGAAAAATTATTTAATTAAAGCTAATGATTTTTCGTGTAAAAACGCTGGCATGGGCTATATACGTTGTTACCACGCGTTTATCAATGTACTGATATCACGACATTTCCTTTTTTATGCCCTTTGTCAGCATATCGATGCGCTTCTACAATCTGATCGATAGAAAAATTTCGATCGATGACCGGTTTAAGTTTTCCCTGCCCGATGATACTTTTCATAAAGAACAATGCTTCCGCTGTCTCAGGTGCATTTTTGCCTACCACAACCTTAATTCCAGAGGTTATTGAAGCCCATATCATTTGAAGACTTGGCAAGGGCCTACCAATATTCAGATATGTGCCGTTTTTTCGTAAAGCTTCCTTACACGCCTCGAATGGGCATTTATCTACTGTTATAAAAATGATATCATAGGTCTCAAAGGCCTTAGTAAAATCACTTTTCGTATAATCAATCACTCTATCAGCTCCAAGTGATTTCACCATCTCCATATTAGTGGTGCTGCAAACACCGGTAACTTCCGCACCAAAGTATTTAGCCAATTGAACCGCATAAGTTCCAACACTCCCAGAAGCTCCGTATATGAGCACTCTTTGTTCTGGTTTTATTGCTGCAATTGTTTTAAGATAATGAAATGCCGTTCGTGCTCCAATAGGAACAGCGGCAGCTTCTTCATAAGAGAGTCCCGTTGGTTTTATGGCGATGGGTCCATCTTCAGCTAAACAGATATATTCTGCGTAGCCACCGAAAGTTTGAAGCGTAGCTGCAAAAATCTTATCTCCTTTTTTAAAGGTCTTAACATCTTTTCCGACTGCTTCTATTTCCCCGGAGAGTTCCATCCCCAGAACAGACTTTCTAGGCTTTCTAAGACCTAGTGCCAGCCTGGCGGGAAGCCAGAAAGAAGGAGGAACGTTAAAGCTCCGTACCCGATAGTCCGCAGCGGAAACGGTAGTGGCATGCACCTTCACCAATACTTCATTATCCTTTGGAACCGGTTTTTCGATCTCTACAATATTGAGCACCTCCGGAGGTCCATATTGTGTACAAACAACTGCTTTCATTTTTTTCATTTAGGCGTTAGCAGGAATTTTACCAGCAGACGGCAACTTCCAGGCAGTGACGATGATCACCACAAAGGCTGCGACTTCAATAATCATAAAGAACACATCGTCCATATCGGCTGATGCCAGGCCACTAAATAATACCAGCATGGTGATTATACTGGTAATGATGTTTGCCCATTTATTGACTTTGTTGCTCAATATCCTGGATAGCAGCACCATTAAAATGGGTATTTCTGCTAAAAAACCACCGATCAGCATAAGTTCATCGGTGATCTCGACTCCATTGACCACTCCGGTCATTATTTCTTCTAAAAAACTTTTATTACCCAATTGATGGAGATCTCTGAAAACCATATTGAGGAGTATAAATATCCATAAAGTGGATAACAGGGTCTGAGGTTTGATTTTTTTCCTTATCATGTTCGAGATTATTTAAGGTTTTACTTTGATGTTGTTTGTTCTATGTTTTCGAATCCTTTTTTCAGAAATTTCGTCACCATTGGGTTAACCAGCCATTTGGGCATTTTCTTGGGATCAAATTGAACAATATTCACAGCTTTAATATGATTTTCAGAAACTGCCGAGAAATTCCAGGATCCTCTGAATGTTTCCACCCGGTTCAATTTTTTAGAAGGTGGTACTGAATTTTCATCCCATGCTTCATTCCATCTTACCTCTCTGTCACATTCTTTATAATTGGAGAATAAATACCTTACGCTCATTTCTGTGTCTTTGAATGGAAATGGTTCGTTATGAATGACATAGGTTAAAAAGCTGCTGTCAGATTCATCCATGATGTCGTAGGTGGGATACTTATTGATATCATCGGCCTGGTGGTGAATATGTTGCCAGAATGCTGCGACACATGCCTCTGGAGTTGATGCTATCTCACCTTCAATTTTATACTCCAATAAATTCGTTCCTTCTACTTTCCTGGAATGAATGATCCATTCTGCACCCTGCTTGTCGGTACTTCTTTTCATCTCATTCCATTGATAGGCTTTCCATTCTTTATAGCTTTTGTTCTTTAATCGATTGATTCTATAGGTGGAACAACTAGTTAGAACCGAAGACGCTAATAATACTATGCATACATATTTAACAATGCTGGCATTGTTGCCATATCTTGATAATTGACTTTTTAAAAAATGGTTCATAACAATGAAAGATTTAACAGAATTATTATTTTTTACTGTGCAAATCTCGGAGTAGTAACCTCGCTTTTCATTGACTTGGGTTAAGAAATCAAATTACAGTCAATTATTTAGGCAAAATGACTAAAAAAAGAAAAAAAAAGATTAGTTATATAACCGTTTGCGGATGCGGCTCAGGGATTCCGGCTTTATACCCAGATAACTGGCGATGAGGTACTGTGGCACACGGTTCAGAAGGTCCGGAGATGTTTTTTGTAGGTTTTGGTAACGCTCTTCCGGAGTCAGTTTGATAAACTCATCGTACTTGATCCGTTGATTTGCCAATTGATCTTCCATGATATTGGAACCCAAAGCAGCCAGCCTGGGTAGTTTTCTAAGAAGTTCCGCACTGCTTTCAGGAGTACCGATGGAAATAATGCAATCTTCCAAACATTCTAAGAAGTATTCCGAAGGTTTTTTAGTGGTGTAACTCACAGGGGTAATCGGTTGTTGTTCGGTAAAGAAATCCGTGATCTTAATATCGCCATTTACTAGATAATAGCTGCTTACACATCCCTGGAGAATAAAATAACACTCCTTGGCTATTTGTCCTTCAGACAATAGAATGGTTCCTTTTTTATAAGACTGTATAAAGTTTTGATTTGAAAGAATATCAATTTCTTCATTCGTTAGCTCTATATATTTAGATAAAAAATTGACTATTGGATCTTTCATATTAAGTCTTGCTAATTTATCTAATGTGTGGTAACGGTTATGTATATGAGCCGTTTCAATGGCTTATATGCATTGTTGTGTGCTTTAATTTAATATTTCAATTGCAATATTCTTTGCAATTTTATCTGCGATTAAAAACCTTCTAGCGTTACAAAGTACAATTATGTGCAAATCAGAATCTGGAACTGAAAAAATTGTAGTAGAGAAACCTCTTCCTGCTCCAGGAGTCCAAATAATTTTTTGTCCGTCCAATTCACTAATAAAATATCCCATTCCATAGGATGCATTTTTATCATAATAAATTATTGAGGAAGCATCTATTTTGTTTCCATTGTTATACTTTGAGTAATGCCAAGCTTTTTCAAGCATTTCTAATCCTATTATCTTACCAGAGAACAATGCTTTTGTCCAAATACTTAAATCTTCATTATTTGATATTAATTCGGCATCACCATCTGCTAAATGGTTCTCATCTAAATATCTAGT
>JBATIW010000152.1:0-1576 GCA_049668005.1 Maribacter sp. | reverse complement strand
CACCTTTTACCATATAACCAGGTGTATATCCAATACCAAGACCGCCTTGCTTTAATCCCTCTTCCACTAAAGTGATGATCTGTTCAACCTGTTGGTCGGCAGCAATACCTTTGGACCACGCCATGGTTAAATGCGTCTCGTCCTGTATACCGCTATCATTGATAAGCGCTCCATCTTTGGTTTTATAGTTGGGGTTGAGCACCATCTCACGAGCAGCTTCTAGACTGGCAGTGGCTCCGTAATTGGTTTGTGATCTCCCATTCATCCTGTCATACCAAAAATCAATTGGGAGTACTCCTAATTCTAATTCTAACGCAGTTGTAACACCATCTCGCAAGGCTAGCTTTTGTCCAAATGGCGTTGGTACATTGTGACTGTGCGGATCAATGAAACCTGGCGCAACTACATGTCCGGCGGCATCAATCGTTTCTTTACCTCTAATGTCACGTTCGGTAATAATAGCTATTTTCCCATCTTTAACCCCAACATTGGCGACATCGTTGAACATGGTTTCAGGGTCCATAACCCGGCCGTTTAATATGACTAAATCGTAGGTTTCGTTGGTAATGGTTTTCTTTTGACCGTATGAGAACGATACCAAGAAAGCAAACAGAATAATGAGATAGTTTTTCATAAAATAGTTGTTTATCAGCTTTTACTTATTTAATTGTGTTCTTGCAAGTTTTCCTGTCTTTGGTAGATTAACACAAGCAGATTGGGTTGCCGCGCTACTTTACCAGGATGATCCGAAAGCCGATAGAGTAGTTCAAGACGCTTTTGGCGCCAGCGGTACCATTCCTTCAGCTTTCGTTCATTCCGGGCTTAGCTTTGCTTTGCAATGCTATTGCGATGTTAGTCGATTAAATTTGAAACCATACCTTAATATATTTCGCTCTAAAAAGTAGTTTTAAAGCAGTTTCCGTTGATTGCGTAGTTACTTTAATGATTTTAACTTGAATCCAATGACAATGTTTACAATGCCGACAATTGCAAATCCAATACCCATCCATGTGGTAATAGCAAGTGCTCCGAATAATAAATTACTCATAATCATATAGCCTATGACTACTGAAAGTACTCCTGACAACAATCCCAGCCACCAAAGAGGCGCCTCTTCTTTTTTACTTTGAAACGCGTCTGCAAACGACATTATACCGGAAACGATAATCCAGAAGCCGACAACAAAAGGTAATGAGGCTGCTGTAAGTGCCGGGTTTGATAAGAGCACAAAAGCGAATACAATATCAAGTAGACCTCCGGCCAGTACCCATCCCCAATTGGGAAATAAATCTTTAAAACCAATGGATGCTCCGGTCTGTAATATTCCTGTAATCAATAAGCTAATCCCAATATAGATAGCCACTCCCATGAGTGCATTCGCCGGATGGCGAAATACAAAAAATGCGAGTATTAAAAGTATAATCCCTCTTAACAGGGTGAACCACCATAGTTTTTGTAATGTTTTCATAATTGATCTGTTTTTGAATTAATTTTATTTAGTATTTAAGGATGTGTTTAGCTTTTGGAAAATCACATACTGAGATGATTTAATTATTTTATGATTGATTTGGATCAA
>JBATIW010000151.1:0-2780 GCA_049668005.1 Maribacter sp. | reverse complement strand
GTCTCAAAAATCTCTAATCATAGCATTACGGTTGCCTTAAAAGGTAGTTTGCATTGTGAAGCTTGCAATGCAAAAGCGGTTTGCGGGGCTTCAGAATCTAATTCAAAAGAGATAGAAGTGGAAGATGTTTCCCAATCATTAAGGCTTAATGAGAGCGTTGAAGTTATACTTAAGAAGAATTTGGGTCTGAAGGCAGTTTTTTGGGCATACGTTTTTCCTTTTATCCTTCTAATGACCACACTATTGGTTTCTTTAGTATACTATAAGGAATGGGTTGCAGGCTTATTGGCCTTTGCCATATTGGTTCCTTATTACGGAATGCTCTATGTATTAAGAAGCACCTTTAAAAAAGAATTTCAAATTTTCCTTATAAAAACACATCAATAATGATTGCCTCAGTAATTTATAGTGCCATTTTATTGTCTTCTGTTGGAACCGTAGCGGCGATTGTCCTGTTCGTGGTCTCTAAAAAATTCAGTGTTTTTGAAGACCCTAAAATAACTGAAGTCGAAGATGCTTTACCTGCTGCCAATTGTGCTGGCTGTGGCAGTCCTGGGTGTAGAGCATTTGCAGAAAAATTGGTTAATACAGAAGATATTTCAGAATTGTTTTGCCCTGTAGGGGGTAATGAGGTCATGAAACAAGTCGCGGAAATCCTAGGGAAGGAAGTAGCGGAAAAAGATCCCACGGTCGCTGTATTGCGTTGTCAAGGCGGTTGCGATGTTAGGCCAAAGACCACGGAGTACCAAGGGCCAAGATCCTGTGCTATTTCTTCTTTGGTTTATGGTGGTGAAACCGATTGCCAATATGGATGCTTGGGAGATGGAGACTGTGTGAATGTATGTAAGTTCGATGCCATGTTCATGGATGAAAGTACTGGCTTGCCCGTAATCATCACGGACAAATGTACTTCATGTGGCGCCTGTTTAGAAGCTTGCCCAAGGGACATCATTGAAATGCGGCCAAAAAATAAACGGGACCTAAAAATATTTATTGGCTGTTTGAACGAGGATAAAGGGGGTATTGCCAAAAAAGCATGTGAAGTAGCTTGTATTGGGTGTTCCAAATGTGAAGACATTTGTCCCAAAGATGCCATAACAATGGACAATAGTTTGGCTTATATTGATCCTGCATTGTGTACCCTCTGCAGGAAATGTGTAGATGTTTGTCCTACGCATTCTATTATTGAGACCAATTTTCCACCAAGAAAGGTTAAGGTTCCAAAAGATAAACCAAAGGTCGTTGTAAGTGTGAAATCAGTAAAAAAAGATACCGATGCTTAAAACATTTCCAAAAGGCGGTATACACCCACCTGAGAACAAAATCACGGCTGCAAAGGCGATTAAGAGGATGTCCGTGCCAAAAACGGTATACGTTCCCATTGCCCAACATATCGGAATTCCTTCTGAAATAATCGTCGATAGAAAGGATAAGGTAGAAATTGGACAAGTGATAGCGAAATCCGGCGGATTCGTTTCCTCGAACATCCATTCCCCAGTAGCCGGAACTGTCACAAAATTAGATATGATGGTTGATAGCAGTGGTTATAAAAAACAATGTATCGTAATCAGAACTGATCCCAAAAACGAATCCAATCTAGTAATTCCGGATTTTCCATTAAAAAGAGAGATTACATTATCACAGAAAGACATCCTGCAACACATTACGGACTATGGTATTGTAGGCCTGGGAGGAGCAACATTTCCATCCCATGTTAAGTTGGATATTAAAAATGACAAACATGTTGATTGCTTGATTATCAATGGAGTTGAATGTGAACCTTACCTAACGGCCGACCATAGGTTAATGTTGGAAAAGTCAGAGGAAATCATTGTGGGTATCCAAATTTTGATGCATGCCCTACATATTGAAAAAGCGGTCATTGGCATTGAAAACAACAAAAAAGATGCCATAGCAGTACTAAAACGGGCCATTGAATCCGATCCAAGAATCAAAGTATCCGCACTAAGGGTTAAATATCCCCAAGGAAGTGAAAAACAACTCATTCGTGCTATTCTAAAAAGGGAAGTGCCTAAGGGAGGATTACCTATGGATGTTGGGGTCATCGTGCACAACGTGGGAACCATTTTCGCCATATATCAAGCCGTGCAGCATAATCAACCATTAACGGAAAGGGTTGTGACCGTAACTGGGAAAAAATTGAATAATCCTTCTAATTTTTGGGTAAAGATCGGCACTCCGATCAAAGATTTGGTTGAGGAAGTCGGTGGTGTTCCCGAGGGGACCCGAAAAATCGTAAATGGCGGGCCAATGATGGGGAAAGCCATTAAAAACACAGATGTACCCATTACAAAAGGAACATCCGGGATTTTAATTATATCAGAAGAGGAAGCAAGCAGAAAAGATGCAAAAAATTGTATTCGTTGCAGCCAATGTGTATTTGTTTGCCCAATGGGATTGGAACCCCACTTATTAATGAACCTGTCTGAAAAAGGCTTGTATGAACGTGCGGCCAAAGAAGATGTCATGACCTGTATTGAGTGTGGTTCCTGTAGTTATGTATGCCCTTCGCACAGGCCGTTGTTGGATTATATTAGATTTGGAAAAAGCATTGTTAAAAAATTAGAAACCTCAAAGAATTAGAATGTCAGATCAAGCTGTAATCATATCGGCCTCGCCACATGTGCACTCAGACAGAACGTCAAAAAAACTAATGTATGATGTGCTTATTGCATTGATTCCGGCATTTTTGGTTTCACTCTATGTGTTTGGAATTGGCGCCTTACTGGTTACAGCCGTAGCAGTAATATCTTGTATGC